>JAYVSE010000141.1:0-2214 GCA_043775635.1 Planctomycetaceae bacterium
CGGCATCAGAAAGCGTGGTGCTACTAACTTGAATCCAAAAAAATGGTGCCCAATCGCCAGTAGACAACGTCTAGCCTTTGCTAGTATTTCAACAGTCTCAAAAGGCCACCGGGGGTCGACTTAGTACATTCAAACGGAGCCGACTCGTGCCACTATTAGATCATTTTCGACCACCGATTCTTAACCAAGGGTCCTGGGAAGGCATTCATGGAATGTGGCCGGCGCTGATGGTCATTGATTTGTGCAAGTCATTACCAGTCCGGTATATCGCGGAGCCGCGAGTTCATTTGGGAAAAAGCTTTGAAGTCGATGCTTGCACATTTGACTCGAAAGATGAATCGAGATTCGGAACAAGCGGAGGCGACACCGGTGTCGCGACTTCGACATGGGCAGTGTAGGCGTGCTTTCCAAGCTCGCTGCAAGAAAGCTGCGAGTTCGGAGAACACGCCTACATTGAGTGCCCAAGTTGCCATGACTAGGCCAGATATCGTAGACTGCGTTTACAAAGTAACAGCAGGCACCCGTCTACGTTGAGCCGAGATTACGGAGAAGATCGTTGAATGATTCGACTAATCTGCACGAACCTTCCATCAATGCTTCGTCGCTGCAACCATCCGCCCTGCCGGAACACCCGCTGACCAACCCTTCGTTTGTTGGTTTCATCACCACGCAGTTCCTTGGCGCGTTTAACGACAATCTGTTCAAGCAACTGTTGTTATTGCTCGCCATCCCCGCGATGGCCGATGGTGTTAAGCAAGAAGGAAGTGACCTGCAAGGCATCGCCACGGTCGTCTTCGGAATCCCGTTCGTGATCTTTGGTGGAGTCGCGGGATACGTCGCCGACCGGTTCAGCAAACGCCGCGTGATTGTCGTCAGCAAAGCAGCCGAGATCCTCATCACCCTATTGGGACTGGCTGCGTTTCTCACCACCCCATGGATCGGTTTTTACGGATTGTGGTTCGTTTTGTTCCTCATGGGTATTCACAGCACATTCTTTGCGCCCGGCAAATACGGGATTTTACCCGAGATGATGCAGCCTAATCAGCTCGCTCGCGCCAACGGCATCGTGCTGATGACGACCTTCATCGCAATTATTTTTGGCACCAGTCTCGCGGGTTGGCTGAAAGATTTGGTTGTTGATCCTGACTTACCAAGAATCGTCGCAGCGCAAAAGCTATGGATCGGCTCCGTCGTTTGTATTGTGATCGCGATTGTCGGTACGCTGGCCAGCTTCTTAGTCCGACCCGTCAAGGCTGCCGCACCCGACCTTAAGTTCCGGCTTGAGTTTTTAGGTGTCCCCAAGTCGATCCTCAAGCTGCTTCGCGACGACCGACCGCTATTGCTTGCTCTGGGGGCATCGTGCGTTTTCTGGTTAATCGCAGGTTTGACGGTGCAAGCCGTGAACTCGCTTTGCAAGGTGCAACTAGCGCTTAGCGATACCAAAACCAGCATTATGGTCGCATTGATCAGCATCGGAATTGCCCTCGGCGGGGCGCTCTCGGGTTGGCTCAGCCGCAGTGGTGATGGAAACCGCGTCATCGTTGTCGGTATGTGGGGCGTCGTTGCCTGGTGTGCGATGCTGGCGATCACGATCCCCGGACGCGGTCACTTGCTCGGTTTCAGCGGCTCGATTCCCGTGCTCATCATGCTGGGCGCTGCGGCAGCGTTTTTTGCCATTCCGATCCAAGTATTTTTGCAGTCACGGCCCCCAGATGACCTTAAAGGCCGGATGATTGCCGTCATGAATCAAGCCAATTTCTTCGCGATCGTGGTCTCTGGACTGCTCTATATGATGATGGACGCAATCATCACGGCGATGCATTGGCCACGCTCCACGGTGTTTGCCGCGATGGCATTGCTGTTTCTGCCGGTTGCCATCTTTTATCGCATGGAAAGCAAGCCGAAAACGGACGTCGAATCTCAGTAGGATAGGCTTCCAGGCTGCCAGCCTGGCCTGATGAAAATGATCGAACATTGGGAATTTAGGTAGTTATTGATGTAACAAAGTACTACGAAAATAGGCTCCCTTCTCCCACGGTACTCCGGGGGAGAAGGGCTGGGGATGAGGGGTGATCGCGATAAAAACACAGTAAAACATGGGGTAATCTTTGCGCCACATTGCCCCTCACCCCCAGCCCCTAGTATCTAGAGGCGGACCAGAATTTTAGTCATCGTGTGACTAAATTAGCAACCGGAAACTGATGCTTCCAAACG
>JAYVSE010000142.1:0-16976 GCA_043775635.1 Planctomycetaceae bacterium
CCTGGATTCAGCAGCGGCGAAGACATCAAGATTGTGCCAACCCTGAAACACTACTGAAAACCAATAGGGATCTGCCCACAGATTCTGCGGAAGAGCCAAAACCATTAATCCCAAAATTTCGCAACTTCATAAAGTGCAAGCGAGTAAATTACTTACGTCAAACTCACTCGCTTGCGCTTCGGGTCGTCCCGTCCCCACCCCCAATATATAAAGAAATCAACGTGTTGCTCTCCGTTAATCGCCTTCTGTTACCTGTTCTTCTGTTACCTGTACTGGCATTCTTTGCGCCAATCATCGTAACTCTTGCTCAAGATACACCAGCGTCAACCAACAACACGCTGTCCGCTGCCGAAGCCAAGGCTGGTTGGAAATTGTTGTTTGATGGTAAAAGTACCGCTGGATGGACCAACTATAAAAAAGATACCGTCAGTGACGGGTGGAAAATCGTCGATGGTGCGCTCGTGATGTCGCGCAAGGGGTCGGGCGACATTGTCACGAAAGACGAGTACGGTGCGTTCGAGCTAACGATCGACTTTAAGATTTGTCCAGGCGGAAACAGCGGCTTGATCTATCACGTCAAGCCAACCGGTGACACACCATGGAAAACCGGCCCCGAGGTCCAAATTCAAGACAACGTCGGTGGACATGACCCGCAAAAAGCTGGCTGGTTGTATCAACTTTATCCAAGCGACGTTGATGCGACCAAGCCCGCGGGCGAGTGGAATAGGCTGCGAGTTGTGATTTCGCCAACCAAGTGCGAGCACTACATGAACGGTGTCAAGTATTGCGAATACGTAAAGGGCAGCGAGGACTGGAAGAAGAAAGTAGCGGCCAGCAAATTTTCCATGTTTCCGGGCTTCGGCGAAGCGACCGAGGGCCAGATTTGCCTCCAAGACCACAACGATGAAGTGTCCTACCGAAATATCAAAATCCGCACGCTTTAATCGGGCGTCGGATGAACCACCTTTTTGAAATGATTCATCATGAACTCAAGTCTCGCTTCGCGTATCTCACGTCGGAATTTTGCCGGCATCAGCGGCACAATTGCCGCTTCCATTATCGCTAGGACCGCAATTTCACAGGGTGTAGCAAAGTCACCAGGCTGGATCGATGCACACGTTCACGTATGGAATCGGGATGTTGCGAAGTATCCGCTCAGCGACAAGTTCAAACCGTCTGACATGCAACCCGCCAGTTTCACACCGGACGAATTATTGGCGCATTGTCGTCCTGCCGGTGTCGAGCGAATTGTGTTGATTCAAATGAGTTTTTATGAGTTCGATCATCGCTATATGAACGAAGTCATGGCGGCCTATCCAGGAATCTTTTCAGGGGTTGCGCTGATTGATTTCCGAGCATCGGATGTCGCCTCTCGCATGAAGGAACTTGCCCACAAGGGAATGCGAGGGTTCCGCTTGCATTCGAAAGGTGATGCGAAAGACTGGGTTTCTGATCCAGGCATGGCAACATTGTGGCAAACCGCAGACAGCGAAGGGCTAGCCGTTTGTCCGCTGATCGATTCGACGGATCTTCCTTATGTCGATGCGTTATGCAAAAAATTTCCAGGGACTACCGTCGTCGTCGACCATTTCGCTCGTGTCGGAATTAGCGGGGAGATCGACCAGCAAAGACTTACCGAGTTATGTCGCTTGGCACGATTTCCCAATGTCCACGTGAAGACATCTGCGTTTTACGCGCTCGGAAAAAAGAAACCTCCGTACGATGACTTGGCAATGATGATTCGCCAGGTTGTCGATGCTTTTGGTCCCGAGCGTTTAATGTGGGCTAGTGACTGCCCGTTTCAGGTACAAGGCGAACACAGTTACGAAGCGTCGATCGCGTTGATCCGCGATCGACTCGATTTTTTGACGGCAAGCGATAAGCAATGGATGCTTCGTGGCACCGCCGAGAAATTGTTTTTTAGTTGACAGCAACTAGCCGCTCGTTGATTAAGTAACCCGAACGCGTAAGCGAGGGATCACTGCGATCCCTCGCTTACGCGTTCGGGTTATGATTTGCACGCAAATAATTCAAAACACAACAAAATCATCCCCCTTGGAATGCCTGGCAAACCGTACCTGGGAAACAATGGTCGTGTTGATCGAACAAAAGCGGTTTCAGTCAAGTTTCTTCGTCAATCTGCCGATGCGCGTCATAGTCCGCGCAATCCTTTCAAATTCGCATGACGAACCTTAATGTGACCGCCTTGATGAAACCATTTGGCTTGATGATTGCTATCACTTTGGTGGTTGGTTTCCGGGCTTCAGGGCAAGAGCCGATCGAGCACCTGACCGCAGGCCAAGAAGGCTACGAAACGGCGTATGGTCCCACGCCACCTGCGGTTCCTCCGCATCTAGTTTTGGAACCGCCCAAGGTTCGTCATCACGGGCATACTCGTGAGTTTGAAAGCGAAGTCCTCACTGATTCAGGTCAAGATCGATCAGCGGAGCACCATGCCTCAGCCGGGGTTCTTCCTCATGAAAAAGTCGCGAAACACTTTTTGCATGCGGATAAGACAGCTCGTGCGGTGCCAATTCCCGGTGCGACTCGCGCTCCCATGTGGAAAACACCGTATTCTTATGGGCATTTTGGGGCAAGTCGAAACCGTCAATGGTCGCTGCAACACGGCTACCAAAACGCTTATACGCAGTGGACGCTGCGTTAGCGACTTGGTATCCGGCAAGGCAATTGATGGTAAGATACGTGGCTCACTGAACTCCTGCCCACGGCATCAAAAATGAACTCGCCTGCTTCCCGACCACCTCACGCTCAAACCGCTCCACCACCGGCCACACTTGTTCCTGAAGAAGGCTGGCATTGTGGTCACTATTTCTATCGATTCCGCCGCGACATGCTCGGCGATCTTGACGGAATCGATGAATTTATAGCGTCGCTCGATCCGCCTTCCGGCGAGCGAACGGAGCGGCTTCAGGCCTACATCATCAGCGGCCATAAAGCTGACTTTGGTATCATGGCAATGGACCCAGATCCACTGAAGATTGACTCGATACATCAAGGCATTCTTGCCGGACCATTGGGGCCCGCGATTGAGCCGGTTTGGTCGTTCGTTTCAGTCACCGAAGTCAGCGAATACGTTCCGTCGGTGGAGCTTTTTCGCGAAAACCAGGTCAAAGAAGGCGCGGTTGCAGGTTCCCAGGAGCTTGAGGACCGCGTCGCTGCTTATGCGACCCGTCTGCCGATGATGAATCACCAGCGGCTAACTCCAGAGTTTCCTGATTGGCCAGCAGCGTGCTTTTATCCGATGAACAAGAGCCGCGTCGTCGGTGCCAATTGGTTTACGACGCCGTTTTCACATCGCCGCGAGTTGATGGCCGAACATGCCCGCAGTGGAATCGCTTTTGCAGGACGCGTCAGCCAAGTCATTACCGTCGGCGTTGGGCTGGACGATTGGGAGTGGATGGTGACGCTTTGGGCGAGAAATCCGCAGTATTTAAAGGACATCGTCTACAAAATGCGGTTTGACGAGGCGAGCGCTGCCTACGCTGAATTTGGTCCGTTCTATACCGGATATAAGGCCAGCGCCGAAGAAATTTTGCGACACTGCCGGATCATTGACTAAGCCTCTCGTTCCCTGGCTCTGCCAGGGAATGCGATGTCTTGGAGGCTCCGCCTCCTGTTTTTACTCGTACCCAGGCTTCGCCGGCGTAGCCGCCAGAGCCTCGCAACCCGTTACTGGCGATCAGCAAAAGGTCCTGTCAAAGGCGTTTTTACCAAGTTTGTTTATAAGACGAACGAGCTCAACTAAAATCTGATCGATTTGTATTGGCTCCAAATCGATGCTCTGATACAGTCCGCCTGGGTGAACGACATCGCCTGACGTTTCCGTGGCAAAGCAAAGAAGCGATGCTGCACTCGTCAACTTGTCGTCATTTTTCGTCTACATAGTTCACGGTGGAAAAGGAGTTCCGACGTGCCTCATATCGATCAATCGACGACATGTGTTCATATCCGCTGGATGATCCGTCGAGATATGCCAGCGGTGCTTGCAATCGAAGGACAGAGTTTCGAATTTTCGTGGAACGAGGATGACTTCATCCGCTGTCTGCGCCAGCGAAACTGCATCGGCATGGTTGCCGAGCAAGACGAGAAGGTGGTGGGTTTCATGATCTATGAACTCCATAAAAACCGACTTCACATTCTCAACTTTGCCGTCGACAAAGAAATGCGTCGTCAAGGCATCGGGCGAGCAATGATTGGCAAGCTGCTTAGCAAGCTTTCCCACGAGCGCCGCAATCGCATTATGTTAGAAGTTCGCGAGACGAACTTGGAAGCACAATTGTTCTTCAAGGGCCTCGACTTCCGTGCGATTTCCGTTCTACGCGACTTCTACGATGACACCGTTGAAGATGCATATCTGATGCAATATCGCTATAAAGCGACTGTCGAAGAACTGGCCAACCCCGCCAGTCGGATTACACGACTTGCGGGCTGATCTTTGCCTGCTCCCTGAGTGAGCCGTACGCGCTAGCGTCGGGCGATACGGCAGGACGCCTACCGTTGACGGCCCGTGGCTAGCGCCAACGGCTCACTAAAATGATGAAACCCACTAAACCAACAGCCCGCTAGCCATCCGGCTCATATCATCATGAGTCCCGCGAACGACTCTTCTGTTTAACGTCGTTGCGGTCGATTGCTTTTGGTGCCGGTGGCCCCGCTTGAATGGGATGCGAAGCGGCGGCTTTTTCGTGGTTGCCAGAGCGCACGCTATTGTTCGCCGTTGCCAGTACCACAGCCGGAACCGTGGCGTTTGCAGTTGGTTTGTGGTTGTGAGCATCAGGTAACGGTTCTCGACGCCGAAACCAGCGGCCAAGTGGCCCAGCGAGCAGTGCGGGAAGCAGCACTAGGTCACCCAGCAACGCAGTGATCAACATCACTAGCATTAGCGTCCCAAATCGCTGTGTCGGTGTGAACGTTGACAACGCAAATACAAACATCCCCAACCCACCCACGAATGCCGTCTGCATCATCGCCGGGCCAACACGCCGGTACGTTGCAATCACAGCATCGACGCGGTTCATGCCGGTATCAATGTACTGGCGAAACCAACTTAGAAAGTGAATCGTATCGTCAACCGCAATTCCGAGCGCAACGGATGCCGTCATCATCGTGCCGATATCAACCAAGATGTTGGCGTGTCCCATCACGCCAAAGACCATGATGATCGGGAACATGTTTGGAACCATCGCGACTAGCCCGGCCATGGTTCCATAGTACAACGGCTTCGGCTGAAACAAAGCCCAAGGCAAGTGACCAGGGATCATCAGGATCGCCATCACCGCAGCAATCGACAACGATGCCATTGCCGTCGACTGGATCAGACTAACGAGCAGCGTTCGCTGTGCTTTGTAAACCACCGGTACGATTCCGGTATAAACGGCTTCAAGCGGTCCTGCATTCAATTCGATCGGCACGTTGCCATCGAGAGTCGGCTCAGCAACGGGTAATGATGCTTGTCTCGCGTCGACAAAGCACTTGGCTGAGTTTTTAAGCGTTTGCGCGTCGAGCCCGGCTTGGTCATCGACAAGCACAACGCAGTCAACAGCCGCGATCAATTGGTCCCATTTTGCGTCGCCTGGTCTGACCTTGGCGTCTACCGCCTCCACATCGATCCAGACAGGGCGTTTGACTCTTTCGCCCATCATCAATTCGCCGATGGTTGCCGCATAAATCGTTCCGCTACGGATCAATGACTTGGTATCAACGACGTTGACTGCCGAAGCCAAATTTACGAGCGTCTCTTCTGTCAAACGCTTTGGTTCACGATGTCCAACAAACAATACTCTCGGAGTTTCCCGTGTCGGTGACTTTGCTTGTTGTTTTGCCAGTTGATCAAGGATCAATTCTCTAGCACGGTAGGCATCAACCACAGGCGTTACCGTTAATCGCAAGTCCCCGACGAACTGGCCATAGTCAACGTTGCTGAGTGCACCCACGCGTAAGCTTATTCGCCACAGCTCACTGCCTTCACGAGGCCCACTCTTCTCGACGCGAAAGCAATCGGTTTCCTCAAGGTTTGCAAGTGACGCTTTGAGTTCGCTTTGGAATCTAGCGCGGACCGGCGTGTAGCCAGCGGAAGGTTCAGGAAGGGGTGGCAGGAACGTTACGGCACTCATCGTTTTACCAATCACGCCAGAGCCGGCTTCACCCAAAGCCCGGCGTGCCACCGTATCGATTCGACCAACCGCTTCAACCCGTTCCAAGATGCTCAGCGGAAAAGTCTTGACAACTAAGTTTTCAACTCCATTGCCAGGAACGGAACTTACCGAGTCTGCGGTGTCTTTCTCCGCTTGTTTTTCGGCTTGCATCGAAGGCGGGATTCGCACAATGAGTTCCATCGGGACTAGCTTGCCGAAGTTTGCTTCCAAGTAACCGTAGTCGCTAATGATTCGTGACTTGCCATCAAATAGCTTCAATAGTTGAACCGTTGTTTCGATTCGAAACAGTCCTGACGCGCTAACGACAAATAGCACAAGGCAAGAGAGTGAGACAAATGCATGATGCTGTGTAATCCAGCGTCCTACTGCTTCCCAAACATCTGCAACCCAGTTGGTTTCGGCGGCTCGCGATGCTTCGTTTTCGCGGGGTGACTGATCGCTTGATGTTGAGTTGGGCTTGACGGCAGCAAGCAAGAATTTGGGCGGAAAGGCCTCCAGCGCGGCAGGCAAGTAAGTGAACAAGATCACCAGCATCGTCATCACTGCAATGCCGGTGAAGAGCCCGAAATTGCTAATCGGAACAATGTTGCTTGTGCAGAGCGACCACAACCCCAATGCGGTTGTGAAGGAACACAAAAAAGCCGGTGAGAACGCATGTTTTGTCGCACGCAAAATCGCACCCTCCGGACCATTCTCGCGAGCCTCGTCGCGGCAATAACTAATAATATGAATCGCACCCGATAAGCCTGATATGTAGACCATCGAGGGCATCGTCATCAGAATGGCATCGACATGCCCTCCCGCCCAATAGGTGATCGCAAGACCGAGCACCGCAGAAGAAAGCCCAACCAGAAAGATCATGATTGTCAACTTGATGCTGCGGAAGCAAAGGAATGCAAGTATCATGCCCACTAAGCCGCTATAGCCAACCAGGCGAACCAAGGTGACGGTTCCCTCTTCATCGATTGCTACGTTATCGACCGGTGGACCGCCCATCCGCAGCATCGATCGTCCGCTGGCGTCAGCAAGTTGATTCTCAGGATGATCAAAAGGCGGTGGAGCCATCGATGGACGCGGTGCCGCAGCGACTCCTGATTCATCGGCAAGCGTCAGGAGCCGGCCTCTTGGAGCCCCAACCACGCCACGCCCAATCGCGCGAGCGAGATACTCCTTGCCCAGCGGCGTCAGCGTGACAAGCACACATGTTTGGCGCGGCGGCACCGGAATACCGACAGCAGCGCAGAGGTCGGCCCAGGCGGCAGCACGCTCTTCTATTGAAAGCCGCGTCAACGACTTCGCCGATTGACTAAGTCTCGCTTCGATTAATGTGACCGTCGAACTAACGCGAGCGTCAAAATCGTTGGGTAGTCCAGCACGCACTTTCTCCGGCAAGTGCTTGCGGACAGCAGTCGGCGACCAATCAAAATCATCCGGGACCGCAGGTGCAAACAATGTCCCCGTTAAACGTTCAACGGCGAGGTTTCGAGCGACCTCCGAACGTTTGCTGACGTCAGTCAAGTTGACTGGCCAGAGCGGGCCGCCTTCGCGCGCCAGCGTATTGACCATGTCCGTACCGGTCTGCACGCTTTGAAACAGCGATGCGGCAAGCAGAGTGGGATCGTTGTAGAACGAATTGGTTTTGGCATTATTGGTAGGGTCACCGAACGCTGCGATAAATTGCCCAGTCAGTTCATATGCTCCAACTCGCCGCTTAACGGCTCTCAGCAATCCACCGACAGCATTGCTTTCATCGTTCCAGCGATACAACCTGCCATCTGGAGTGATGTAATAAAACTGGCCGGATGGTGTGGCAAACCATTTTTCATTTTTGCCACCCCAGTTTGTCATTTCCGCTGGTTCAACAAACAGCTTCAACTCTTCCGCGAGCTCCCTAGCGCGGGCAATGTCGGCGGGGGCTTTGGACAGGTCACGTTCAGCCGATTCGCGACGAAGTTTGGTGGCCAGCAGACTCAGTCGCTGGTCGTCCGAAGTGCAGCCGTCCCAGGTTGCCACCACAAAACTTTCGCTGACGAAATACTTGGCGAACCACTCCAGCTCAACCGTCTCGCGAAAATCGGCAGGGAGCCAATCCTTAATGTTGTTCTTTTTCTCAGCAATTGCCAACCTTGCACCGCGAAATGCAGATGGCAGCAAGAAGAAAAAAATAAATAAAATAACCAGCGCGCCAGAGACGCCAAAGATGGTACGACGCGATAAAAAATTGTCGTGCATAGCGTCCGTTGTGACGGTAAAAACTGGCCAAAATGGATTGGCCTGTGACAATAACGAGCCGGTGGAGAAACCTGACGCAGTACGCCAAAATTCGTATCCAAGCAGCGCTCAAAGCAATAGCCTAACGGTCAATTCACAAATGGTCCAGACAAAGCAGTCCCCTAGAGTGGCGACGATTCGCTACAATTGTCTGTCATACCGCCTGGGTAGACTCTCGCGGTTGTCGTGACTTTTCGCTTTACCTGCCGCCGCTTTGACCGTTTCCTACAACCACAAGGAATCTGCTATGACAAGTCCCCTGCAATCGCTTATCGACACTGGAACCAAGCTCTATTTGGACTCGGTGTTGCCAGTTGAGGTTGACAAAAACTTAGCTTGGGGGGCCGTCGGAGCGACGAGCAATCCGGCGATCATTTCAGGCATCGTTGACACGGGTGGATTTGACAAGAACATTGAAAACCTATTAGGCGAAGGCCACGACGACGAAGCCATTGCTTGGAAGCTGACCGATGACTTGGTCAGCGACGCGCAACGAAAATTTTTGCCTGTCCACAAGAAAACCAGTGGCAACGCTGGCTGGGTCTCCTTTGAACTTGATCCGCTGCTGGAAGATCCGGCAGTTGGATTGTCGGTGGCACAGCGAGCGAAAAAGTATGTTGAGCTCGGCAAACATTGGAATTCGGGTCACACCAATCGGATGATCAAGGTTCCGGCAACCGAAGGCGGCATCGCAGCTCTCGAAGATCTTGCCTCTGCTGGGGTCACACTGAACGTGACGTTGATCTTCACCATGGATCAATACATTCAGGCTCGTGATGCAGTTTGGCGGGGAGCACAAAAGCGAGGTGATCTCGCCAACTTTAAGAGCGTCTACAGCATCTTCATCTCGCGCATCGACGTCTACTCCGACAAGTACTTGCCCAATTTATCGGCGGATGCGCAAGGTAATGTTGGTTTACTGAACGCCAAACGCGTCTGGGCTGACAATCACAAATTCTGGGCTGACAAGGGGCTCAAGCTGGAGCAAGAATTGATTTTCGCCAGCACAGGTGTCAAAGACCCAAAGTTGCCCGCCTGGAAATATGTTGCCGCGCTCGCTGGCAGCGACATTCAAACCAACCCACCGGAAACCAACGAAGCGGTTTCGAAGAGCGGAGTCACTTTCACTCGAGCGGTGGATCAAATGCCATCGCCAGCAGTCCAAGCCGAGATCGACAAGTCACTCGATATCGCGCACATGCATCAAGTTCTGATGGAAGAAGGCGTGGCCAAGTTTGTGAAGCCACAGCGAGCGTTACTGAAGGTTGTTGCTGACAAACGAAAAGTTTTATCCGCAGTAAGTTGATCAGCCGTTCGCTTAGTTAGCTTTCTCGTTCCCTGGCTCTGCCAGGTTCATCGACTGATCGCTAATCACGCATCGCAGCGGCAATGATGTCAGCATCGAAGTAATTGATCGCCATGCCAGCATCAACAACGATTTGCTGGGCCGTGATACCCGAAGATCTAGGACTGAGCAAGAAGACGACGGTTGCGGCGACCTCGTCCGTCTCCACGGCACGCTTTCGTGGGATGATTCGTTCGGCGTACAGGTACGAATCGACGTAGCCAGGAATACCTGCGGACGCACTCGTCTTTAACAGACCAGCGCAGACTGCGTTGAATCTCACTTCACTAAATTTACTGAACGATTTTGTCAGGAACGCGAGGGACGACTCCAGCGCGGCCTTAATCGGTGCCATATAACCATAGCTTTCGCTTGCCATCCGTGTGGTGCTGATACCGATCGTGACGACACTCGCGTTTGGCGCCAGGCATTCCTTGAGTGCATTGCAAACAGCGGTTAGCGAAAACGCCGAGATATTGATCGCTTGTAAGAACGCGGTGCGGTTCGTTTCGTGAAACGGCTTGATGCCATCGCGATAGTCTGCGAAAGCGATGGAGTGGACGAGTCCCGCGAGTTTGACTCCATCGCTTTTCAGGGTTTCTGCAAGTGCATCGATTTGTTCTTGGTGCTCCACGTCACAAACGACGACGCGACGTCCGTCTAGCAATTTAGCCAAGGAGGTACGTCGTGCTTCGCTGCGCACTGCATAAATCACGGTTGCCCCCGCGGATTCGACAAGCATGGCGATACGGTAAGCAACACTTTTTTTGTTGGCGACACCCATCACAAGAACGGTGTGACCGGCGAGCGAGAGAAAGTCAAACGTCATGGCAGAATCTTATCACTTGCTTTCGGCGACGGTGCAGGCAAAGTCTAAACGGGCGGCAACCTTCGTGCCCAGCATGACCTTGCCGGTGAGGAAGTACGCAGTACCGACCCGGTCATTGAGCGTCACAACGACCTCGACGGTATCGCCGGGGCGGACCATTTGCTTAAATTTTACGTTATCCATCCGTGTTGCGACCGGCACGGTACCGTTTTGGGTAGGGGTGAATTTGCTGAGCAAAATCGCGCCAGCCTGTAAGCAACATTCGCACTGAATCACGCCGGGGACAATCGGATAATCGGGGAAATGCCCTTGAACAAAGAATTCGTCGGGAGAAAACGTTTTTCGGCAAACAATCCGTTGTTCGTCTTGGCTGACGATTTCATCGAGCAATCGCATCGGTAAACGATGGGGAATGGCGGCTTCGATTTGCTCAACGGTCATTTCTAGTGCTCTTCGCGGGACATTGGAGGAAGCGGTAGGGGGGAAATAGCAGACTGTTTTGTAGCTTGCCGTCAACCACTGGTGACAAACTGCCCGATATGAACGACGCTACGGCTATTCAAACACTGACGCAAGATGACCGCGATGACAACTTACTACGCCAACGGTTCCCGGACGACGTCGCTAACTACGGATGATTTTCGAGCTGCGCTAGCCGAAACATTCACGGCAATTGGGCCGCGTCAAAAAGTGCTGCTTCTCCCCCCCGACATGTCGCGATTGCCAAGTCGAGCGGGCGAGTTGACGGTTTTGTCGCGAGCATTGCTGGGCGACGCGGTGACCGACATCATGCCGGCGCTGGGAACGCATTACGCGATGACGCCATCGCAGCTTGACGTTATGTTTCCTGGAATTCCGCACGATTTGTTCCGTGTTCATCGTTGGCGCGACGATGTCGTCACCATTGGCGATGTCCCGGCAAGTTTCGTTCGCGAAGTAACCGAGGGGATTTGGGACCGCAGTTGGCCGGCACAGGTCAACAAGCTGCTTTGGGAAGGCGGTCATGATTTGATTTTTTCAATCGGCCAAGTCGTGCCTCATGAAGTGATTGGAATGGCGAATTACAACAAGAATGTATTTGTCGGCACGGGCGGAGTTCGCGGGATCAATGAAAGCCATTTCTTGAGCGCTGCTTACGGAATGGAGCGAGTCATGGGACAAGCCAACACGCCGCTGCGGAAAATATTGAACTATGCGCAAGATCATTTTTGCGAGGGCCTGCCGCTACTCTACGCGCTCACCGTGATCGAACAGATCGACGGAGGAGAATTGCGAACGCGCGGGTTGTTTATCGGAGATGATCATGCCACATTCGAACGAGCTGCGGAGCTTGCTTATGAGGTAAATTTCACGCATTTGGAACGTGCCCCGCAGCATGTCGTGGCCTATCTTGATCCAGCGGAATTCAAGAGCACTTGGCTGGGCAATAAAGCGATCTATCGCTCGCGAATGGCGATCGCAACGGGTGGCAAGCTAACGATCTTAGCTCCCGCCGTGTGTGAGTTTGGTGAAGACAAGCAAATCGATCTTTTGATTCGCAAGTATGGGTATCGAACATCTGCGGAAGTCATGCAATTAGTGCGTGAGAACGAAGACTTGGCGGAAAATTTATCAGCGGCAGCACACTTGATTCACGGCTCCTCGGAGCGGCGATTTGATGTGATCTATGGCGCTGGGAAGTTGACGCGAGAAGAAGTCGAGTCGGTCGGGTATTCGTTCGGTGATATTCAAGAATTGACTCGTCGTTACGACATATCAAAGCTGGCGGATGGATGGAATCTCGACGAAGATGGCAGCGAGTTTTATTTCATTCGCAATCCAGCGCTGGGGCTTTGGGAAGCAAACAAATAATCGGTAAAGATCGTTCGATCAATAAGTGAGCGGAATGGTTCTATAGCAATTTTGAGAGTTGAGAGTTGAGAATGGTTAACACGCTACTATTGCCTGAACTTCGCGAGATGCTTGCTGACGGCAATGTGGCGGAGCTAGAAGAGTTTTGCACGGCGCTCAATGCAAGTCGCACGGCTGAATTCATGGAAGGTCTATCGGAAGACGATGCTTGGAAGGTGCTGCTACACGCGCAGCCTGCTCGCCGCGCGGAGCTGTTTGGTCATTTTGATAAAGATCGTCAGGTTTCGATTCTTGCCAACCATGACGCAGCCCAGGTTGCCGAGCTGATTGTCGAGCTTGCCGCAGATGATCGCGTCGACCTGTTTCGGCAGCTTCCCAATGCGCGGGTCGACGAAATTTTGCCGCTACTTCCTGCGGCTGATCGGCGGGACATTCAGCGATTGCGGGCGTATCCAGAGGGTACAGCCGGTGCGTTAATGACGACGGAAGTTGCGAAGCTGGATGAAAAGTTGACCGTTCGTCAAGCGCTAGACGAGCTGGGAAATCAGTCCGAGTACTTTGAAACGATCTACTACCTATTTATTGTCAGCGAAGATGGTCAATTGCGAGGAGTGGTATCCACTCGCCAATTGGTTTCAGCGCTTCGCAAACCCAACACGTTGCTTAGCGAACTTGTCGAAACGGATGTTGTCTCCGTATTGACGACGGAACACCAGGAATCGGTTGCTGAAAAAGTCGAGCGATACAATCTATTGGCCATACCGGTCGTTGACGAAGCTCGCCATTTGGTCGGCATTATCACGCATGACGATGTCATCGATGTTGTGAGAGAAGAGCTAACGCAGGATGCGCAGCAGATGGCAGCGATTTCGCCATTAGAAGATGATTTTTTACGAATGAGCATTCTGACGCTGAGCTGGAAGCGAGGTCTGTGGCTGACGATTTTATTTTTTGCAGCCTTGCTGACGGCTTTGGCGCTAAGGCATTACGAGCTAGACCTTGAGAAATATACGTGGTTGGTTTGGTTCATTCCGTTGATCATCAGCAGCGGTGGCAACTCGGGAAGTCAATCTGCAACGTTGGTGATTACCGCGATGACTGGTGGAGATGTGCGGATTGGTGATTGGCCCAATGTCATGAAGCGAGAGTGTATCGTTTCATTGTTGCTGGGCGGTTTTCTGGCGGCAATTGGAATGCTGGTGGCGGTCTTTATAGCGCCCAGCTTTTGGGCTGCATCGGTGATTCCGATTACGCTTTTGGCGGTGGTAATTTGCGGTTGTTTGTGCGGGGCCGCCTTGCCGCTCATTTTTAAAAGACTGGGGCTCGACCCCGCGATGATGAGCAACCCGTTTGTTGCAGGGATCGTCGATATTCTTGGTATCGTGATCTATATCAATGTTGCAAGAGTTGTCTTGCAGTAAGGATCGCCACGGGCCGTCAACGGTAGGCGTCCTGCCGTAGCGCCCGACGCTAGCGCGTACGGCTCACTAAATCAACAGCCCGCTAGCGCCGACGGTTCACTAGTGGTCCACGCCATTTCAGTGTCAGAGCTGGCCGGAGTTGCTCATACTCGCGAGTACAAACAGACCAGCCGCAGTACCTGCGGTGATTAAGAAAACAAGAAGGGTTTTGCCTACCATTTTGAAATGGATGAACGCATAGTAAAAGACATAGAAGGGGATCAGCAGTACGAACATTCCTTGTTTAGGTTCTTCTTTGAATGCGCGATACAGGACAACGCAATACGAGCCGATTGCAACCGCAGCAAAGGCGATACCCGAGAGCAATAATAACGTGGCGACAGCATTAAATGAAGCTGTCTCATCCTTGCTCTTCGATATATTTACCGCGATCACGGCGACGACGAGCAAAGAAGTGAGCACGAACAAGCCCATAGCCATCATCCAGGCAGGCATTCCAGCATTTTCCAATTTGACTTGTAGGGCTTTCGCACGCGCCATGTCGTGCTCGGCTTTTCTCAGAACTGCGTTGACACTATCGGGAGCTTCCGTTGTGGATTGATAGGCATCCAGCTTTGTTCCCGATTCGAGGTGATACCCACACCGCGTACACAGAATTGCATCAGGCAAAATAGCTTCGCTACACGCGGGACAGAACTTGCCCCTTTTGATTTCAAAACCCGCATCCGCATAAAACGAATCCATCGTATCTGACTCACGCGATGCCGCTGTTGCGGCGACGGCGGCCGCCGTGGGAGGACTAGGCTTTGCAACGGGCGTGGCGGGACGCGGAGCGGTTTTCGCAGGTTGGGCAGCCGCCGCAGGATTTTTACTGGTGGGAACCTGAAGTACCTTTTGGCATGCTGGGCATTTGACTGCTTTGCCCGCGAGTTCATCGCGAACATTGAGTGTCTTTCCACACTGACAAGGGACGGAGATCGGCATCGGCTTGGACTCATGAACAAGAAAAATTGGTTTCGAGTTACCAAGTCTAACCATCCGTTACGGCCAGTCCCATTGCCAAGGTGGCGGAATCCCGAGCGGTGAGGTGCCAGTCGCGCTTTTTGGCGGTCATGATCGCTATAAAAACCTGTCATTTTTGCGGCGTCTTTGCACACAAATACTTTCCAGCAAGCGACTTACACACCGATATCACATGTCTGGCACGCGGCTTGCTACGATGTGGCCCTGTAAGCATTCTTGGCTGCCGTTTTGGCCGCTTTGATCCACTCAACAGAATCCGTTCACTCAAAAAAGGAATTGACGCAATGGCGACTGCCACAAAAACCAAATCCAAAGTCCGTTTGCAGCCGTTGGGCGAACGTTTGGTTGTCCAACGCGAAGAAAGCGAAAAGACCACGGCGGGCGGCATCGTGCTTCCTGATTCCGCAAAGGAAAAACCAGCTCGCGGTACGATCCTGGCGATTGGCACCGGCAAAGTGCTTGACGATGGCACTCGGTCACAGACCCAACTTAAAATAGGTGATCGCGTTTTGTTCACCAGCTACGCTGGTGAAAACGTCGAAATCGACGACGTTGAGTACCTGCTCATGCGAGAAGACGACATTCTTGCCGTTGTTGAATAACCCAGTTAGCCCTTGGCTGCAACCCAAAAAATCACCCACTCAGTACGGAAATAATTCAATGTCGAAGATTATCGCATTTGACCAAGAAGCACGCGAAGCGATTCGTCGCGGTGTTAACAAGCTCGCGAGAACGGTCAAAGTTACCCTCGGCCCCAAGGGCCGCAACGTCATCTTGCAGAAGAGCTTTGGCAGCCCGACCGTCACAAAAGACGGCGTAACGGTTGCTAAGGAAATCGATCTGGAAGACCCATTTGAAAACATCGGCGCTCGCATGGTTCGCGAAGTTGCCAGCCGAACCAGCGACGTCGCGGGCGATGGTACCACGACGGCAACCGTGATGGCCGAAGCGATTTTCAATGAAGGCCTCAAAGCCGTCATCGCGGGTGTCAATCCGATTCAAATGAAGTCGGGAATCGAAAAGGCTGTCGCCGACATCACCGAAAAACTGCATGCCATGGCAGTCAAGGTCAAGGACAAAGAAGCGATGGCGAACGTCGCATCGATCGCCGCCAACAACGATCGCGAAATCGGTCAACTACTTGCCGATGCAATGGACAAAGTTGGCAAGGACGGCGTGATCACGGTCGACGAAGGCAAGAGCCTTCAGACTGAGCAAGAATGGGTCGAAGGGATGCAGTTTGATCGCGGCTACCTGTCGCCATACTTCGTCACCGACGCTGCCAGCATGGAAGCGGTCCTTGAAGACGCCTACGTACTTGTCTTCGAAAAGAAGATCAGCAGCATTAAGGACCTTGTCCCAGTGCTCGAAAAAGTTGTTCAACAGGGCAAGCCATTGTTGATCATCGCGGAAGATGTTGATGGTGAGGCGCTCGCAACCCTGGTTATCAACCGCCTCCGTGGCACGTTCACCTGCTGTGCCGTTAAGGCTCCAGGCTACGGCGATCGTCGCAAAGCGATGATGGAAGACATTGCGATCTTGACTGGAGCAACAGCGATTTTCGAAGCCGTCGGTATCAAACTTGACAGTGTCGATTTGAGCTACCTTGGCCGCGCCAAGAAGGTCATTATCGATAAGGACAATACGACAATCATTGAAGGTGCTGGCAAGAGCGATCAAATCAAGGCGCGTATCGGCCAGATCCGTCGGGAAATCGAAAACACAACCAGCGATTACGATCGTGAGAAGCTCGAAGAGCGACTTGCGAAGCTGGCCGGTGGTGTTGCGAAAGTTAACGTCGGTGCTGCAACCGAAAGCGAAATGAAGGAAAAGAAAGCTCGCGTTGAAGATGCTTTGCATGCAACCCGCGCCGCAATAGAAGAAGGAATTCTCCCAGGTGGAGGCGTTGCACTTCTTCGTGCAGCAACACAGGTTTCACCAGCAGAAACTCTGACAACAGACGAAGTAACTGGATACAATATCGTGCTGCGTGCCTGCCGCGCTCCATTGACGATGATTGCAGCCAACGCTGGTCAAGATGGCGGAATCGTTTGCTCCAA
>JAYVSE010000143.1:0-15960 GCA_043775635.1 Planctomycetaceae bacterium
GTCCGACTGGGCTCACGCACCCTCCACTCGAAAAAGGAATTCAAAAAATATTTTGAATCAGGACTTGCCAATATTTAAGACCGTCGCTCTCCCCGAGTAAGGGGCGAGGGGGGCCAGAATAACAATCGATATTCCGCTATAATGAATGGAAATATGTTTTGGAGATTTACTTTCGCAGCTTATCCATTTTGCCATCGTTTCGTCAGGCCGGAGGAAGGCTGGGGATAAGCGGGAAAACCGTTGAAATCATCATAAAATGCGTCGGTCGGAAGCCCATCACCCCCGGCCCCTTTCCCCGAGTACGGGGCGGGGGAGCCAGAATAACGATCGATATTCGACCATAATAATAGGACTTATAGAACTAGCAAAACCTAGTGCTTATGGTGTTCGTGCTCGTCACCATAGATCTTATCTTTTTTGTCTCCTTTCGCGTAGACAAAAGCGACTAGGTCAAGGATTTCTTCGCGTGATAATTTATCCAAAAGTCCGGCTGGCATGAGCGACACTGCTGACTTTTGACGTTCCTCGATTTGATCTTTTTTAATCGCAGTTGGCTTGTCTTTCGCCAATGGATTGATCACGACCTGGATCTCATCAGCGGTTTCGCTGACGATCATACCGGTGATTGCACGACCATCATCAAGTACAAAAACGTTTGACTGGAACTTTTCATCGATCTCTTTCGAAGGTTCCAAGAGCGAGCGAAGGATCAATTCCGTTGTATGCCGTTTGTCATCGAGCAGGGCAAGGTCAGGACCGAAAACATTGCCCTCACCACCAAGCTTATGGCAGGCCACGCAACTCGCCAATTTGAACAACTCCTTGCCTACTTCCCATGAACGACCCTGGGGAAGAATCTTCACATCGGCCAAAAGTTCATCGACCTTCCACTCGTGCAAGCGAGTGTTCAATTTCAGCAGATCGTCCTTGATCGTTAGATTTGCTTTCGCCAGATAAGCTTCTGGGTTGACTTGGTACTGTTCCAGATTTTCAACGACGTACAAGGCACCATACATTCGCCGCCAGTGCCCCGGGTAGGTACACACATAAGGATACACTCCGGGCTCTCGTGGGACCTCAAACGTTAATGCCTGCGATTCGCCGGGTTGCAATAACTTGCTGCCGATTAGCACCTTGTCAGATTTCGGGATGTAATGGCGTTGAACGGCATCGGCATCGCGGCCTGTTGCCTCGGCCAATTCACCGACTTCCTGAAGCGCACCAGGAATCGCAATGGCGAAATTATGGGGCATGTCGTCGGTGTTGCTGAAGCGGAATTCGACCGGTTTGCCAGCCTGCACTGTGATGACCTCTTTATCATAGATCATGCGATGCGAAACCGTTCCGATGGCGATGACGCGAACATCAAGATTGCCAAGTTGGTTTTCGACAGCTTTCGCTGCGTTTGCGGGCAACTTGGTAGAAAGCAATTTGACAAGTTCGATTGCGTCCGTCGCGGCAGCACCGGTCCGAGACCGCGCGGGCATTTCACTGAGATAACCGATGACGTTATCGACCAATGGTTGCACCTTCGCCGCAGTCCATGCATCCGCTGGAATCGATCGGAGAGCACTGATGGCAGATGGGCGATGCTTTCCTTGAGCAATCAACGTCGAAAGCGCTGCGAATTTTTCAGTGTTGAATCCTGGAATCGATGCCAATGCGTGAATCGCGACATCGTGCAATGATTCACCGCCAACGACGGACAAGTTTGTCGGAGGAATGGGTTGCTTTTTGAATCCAGGACCTTCCCACGAAACGTCCAAGCCGTCGCCGCCGCCATTATCGAAGTACGTTACGACCAATTTATGACTGCCCGCCGTCAAGTCGACCGATGCGTCCTTATTGACCATGCCGTGCAAGCCGTCGTTATTTATTAATAACTGGTCATCCAGGTAAATCCGCGAACCGTCATCGGAACTGATCGAGAACGTGTACTTGCCTGCGGTTGGAGTTCGCAAATGACCAGTGAATCGCAGTGCAAAACGATCTTCCATGATTCGTTGGGGAACATTCATTACGATCGCGGGAACAATACCCGTTCCCTGGGGAGTCATCTTATCGAGTGTTTCGATCGCGACATCGCTGGCACATGGATAGTAATAGTCAACCTGTATTCCAGCATTTTCCAACTCGGTGCCGCGTGCCTCCGCTTGCAGGTTGTTGGGTAGGTCTGAAATCAACGGCAGTACTTTGCCAAACAGTTGACCGCGCACTTTTTCATCAACGGTCGGTACGGCATCCAGAAAGTCTCGCAAGGTGCGTTTGTCCTTAGACGCGGCCAAATAGGCATCGTCTGGTCCCGCGGCGGCGACCCAGGCCGCGAACCCAAGCCGCTTCAGCTCCGGTGATTCTCCTGTCGTTGCAATAGACTCAATCTGATTTCGCACGGGTTGCAAATCAGCCGGTGATTGCGCGACCAGCAGTTTACCCAAACCGATTACGTTCCCTTGGGCGTTCTTGCGGGCGCTTTCAATGCAAGTCATCAACTCAACGAGCTGTGATTTACCCGTCATCGATGACAAGCCCTTGAGCGCATCCGCTAATTCCGTCGGCGTCGCATTGGCGCGACTCAAGATGACGCGATAGATCGCCTCTGATTTGTCTAATTTCTTCAGGTCACTGATACTGGCACTGAGCAACACGTAGGCATACGCGGCGGGGCTGAGCTTACGTCCTGCAGCGATCGACTCACGTACGACTGCGTCGACGTTGATCGATTGTTTTGCGTAGGCAAGCACGGTATCAAGTTCGGGATCCGTCGGACGCGTTGCGACTTCAAAAATGATTTCAGCCGAATCGACGTTGGCGAAATCAACGGCTGACTTTACGGCTTCGGCGCGAACCAGTGGCGATTCGTCACGCGCGGCTGCGTGCATGGTTGCTTCCCAGCCTTCGATTTGCCCTCCGAGAACTTGACCGGCCCAGTGGCCAAGAGTGCGAATGGCGGCTGCGCGAACGCGTGGTTCGTCTGCTTCAAAACATTTCTTTACCAATCCAATGTTTGGTAGGCGTTGTTCCTCAAATACCCAAAGCAATTCGAGCAATGCCTGCGCTTCGTCATGTTCTTTCCTTGCCGACTTCGGATTGAGTTGATCAGCGAACGACTGAACCTGCGACGCGATTGCCTTAGCGTCACGGCTGGTCAATTCGAGACGTGCGCGATAACGAGTGCCGTTGTCGACGGCGAAGAACTGTTCGCAAACTTCGGCAATGGGCTTGCCCATTAACTTGGTCGGCTTGGAAAGCGGACGATCCTTTGCAGTCACCCGGTAGATTCGGCCATGCTCGTGGTCGCGATTAGGGTCGCGCATATTGTGCTGCATGTGGCCGATCAGCGTATTGTGCCAATCGGATACGTATAAGGCTCCATCGCCACCTACTTCAATATCGCTAGGCCGAAAGTTTTCGTCGGACGAAAACAGAATCGGCTCGATTTCCTTCGCCGTGATGTCGGCACCCTCGAAATGGACTTCATGCTGCATCACGCCCAGGAAACCGATCGTATTGCAGATCAAGAAATTACCTTCGTTCTTTTCCGGAAAGTGGCCGCTGGAAAGAATTGCCGTTGCAGACACGGGACGCATTCGTTTCTCGAACCACTGCTTGTGGCCAACCCCTTTTCCGATATTGACGTAGCTTCCTGTTCCGCTTGTGCCATCGTTGGCAAACTGGTAACCCCAGCGATCGAAGGTGTCGCCGTGTGGATTGGGACCGATAGGAAAGTGGAATTCGAATTCAAACGTACGTGGATTGAAACGATGGACACCGGATTCTCCGCTGCGGAATGTCTTGGTTGGCGTCTCAAAATTGGCCACATTGAAAATCCCGCGTGACCAATACATCCAACCATCAGGTCCGATTCGGACTGCGTTCGCGGAGTGATGCGTGTCGGCGCTAGAAACGCCCTGCAACATGCGAATCTTAAAATCGGCTTTGTCATCGCCGTCGGTATCTTTGAGAAACCAGATCTCTGGTGGCATAGCGACTAGTACACCGCCATTCCAAAATTCAAATCCGGTAACGCTGTTGAGTTCATCGGCGAACACGATGAGATCGTCTGCCTCGCCATCGCCGTTTTCATCAGGCAGAATCACCAACGCATCGCGTCGTGGCTCAGCGGGATTCCAGTGTGGATACGATGGCCAAACAGAAGCCCAAAGGCGGCTGTTCGTATCGACCGCCATCTGCACTGGATTTACCAGCCGCGGAAACCGTTCTTCGGACGCGAACAAGTTAACGTTCATGCCTTCGGCAATCGTCATTTTGCTGATCGCTTCGGTACCACCGAGATAGGGCCATTTGCCGCCCTCCAATGGACCTTTCTTATTCGTTTCAACAACCAATTCAGCAGGCAAGTTGTCATCCTTGACGACCAAATCGCCACCCTTAGCTATGGCCCAAATTTTCTTGTCGCGATTCGCGGTCTTCACATCGAAGATCTCCATCTCACGCATCATGACATCGGCGTTGGACTGATTGTTCCAAGCAAGCGTAGATCGACCACCAAAAACGTTGTATTCGTCAACGACACGGTAACGGCTGAACCAGTGGAAGCTCTTATCGAGTACCGCTGCACGCAACTTTTCCACGTCGGAGGGGAGCGACTTGGCTGGAAAAAGAGCTTTGATGATCACTTCCGCGATTGCCTTGTCGCCATGATCCAGCAGGTGAATGCCGTTCATCGTCAGCGGCTTGGTTGCTTTGGCATACAAGGCTTGTGAAGGAGCAAACAGATCGACGAACGTTACGTTCTTGGTTTTGCAAACTTGCTGCATCACCTTGGTGTAGTTCGCTAGGTTTGCGTTGTTTGCCGAACCATCGGGAAGATGAGGGCTATGCAGATTTTCGTGAGCGATAGGCGAAAAGAAAACCAAGCGAGGTGCTGATGAGCCGTTGTATTGCTGGGCTTTCATACCGTCGATCACGTCGGTTAGGTCTTTCTCGAAAAGTGGCAGCCCACCGTCGCCTTTTAAGGCTTCATTGCGTCCGAAGAAACAAAAGACAACGTCAGCTTTGCACTTCGCAAGCCACAAGTCAGGCTCGCCAAAACTTTCCGCTCGCGGTCGCGTCTTCAGTTCATCTGCCGCATAACCCAGATTGCGAAACGTCAAGTCGTGCTTTGGGAACAGCGCATGAATATAGGTTTCCAGCCACCCTGAATGTTGCATCCGATCGGCCATCGTATTGCCGATGTAAGCAACATGGTCACCTGTTTTTAGTTCAAGTGATGGGTTTTCTGCAGTCGGCCCTTGGGCCGCTGCGGGCAATGGGGAAGCCAAGCAAATCAGGATGGTCAAATGGCTTGCAACGGATGCAAGGCAGTGGCAAAATGGAATCTTCACAAGCGGTGTTCCCTTTTGGGGCAATGAAGCGTTAACGCGTTTTTGGTGGGAAAACAAGTGTCGGTGTTACCGGCAACTGTTTAATGAAGATATCTTAGCTACTTCACACCAAGCTTGTGGCAATCGGAGCAGATATTTTTTCAGACAGCGGGTTTGGCGAGTCGAGTGGCTTGGAATCGCAACAACATCGTCCATCGAGGTGCGACGTATTCTATGGTCTGGCGCAACAGCTTCCATCGGCAACGCACCATCTATCCATCCGAGTAGGATTGCTGCGGTTGCCACCAGCACTCGTCTCCACCGGGCTGGAGCCGCTGCTGTAACGGTTCAGCCAAACGCCGTGGAATGTAAAAATCTTTTGTTGGCGGCAACCGCGTGAATTTGGTCGTTCGGCGACAAGAGCAGCGATGGCAATTAACAGCGATTCTGCGAGTTCTCATCGCTTGTTTGAGGCATGTTTGGTATAATCATTGCTATTACTTTGATGCAATTTGATAGGAGCGCGAATCGTGAAATTCCGGGTTATTGTCCATGCAGCAGAAGAGGGCGGCTTCTGGGCAGAGGTTCCGGCGCTGACTGGTTGTGTTTCCGAAGGTGAAACCTTTACTGAAGTGCTTGCCAACATTCGCGAGGCGGCCGAAGGCTGGTTAGAAGTTGCCGATGAGCGGACTCAGCATGATGCAGATGCGCAGCTTGCAGAAATTGAATTGTGAAAGTCGTTTCAGGGAAGCATCTGTGCAAAGTGCTTGAGCAGAACGGTTGGTTCTTACAGCGCGTCCATGGCAGTCACCACGTGTACTCGCAACTGGGAAATCCTGCGATTCTGACTGTTCCAGTGCATGGAAATCGAGATCTGAAACGAGGATTGCTCCGAAGGCTTTTGAAGGATTCTGGGCTGAGCGAGGCCGATCTCTAGATCACAGATTCAATGAAATAAGAACAAAACTCTGAACCTGTCAACCCTCACGACCGGCATCCATGGACGTCGGTAGCAGTCGAGATTCTGAAACCAACGAGTTGCCAAACAGCGACCGTCTGCCATAAACTGCAGTCTGAAGAGACCGCGAGGCAAACAATCCGCATAAGCTCGAAGCCAAGGCCCGAAAGCCAAGCGTCTCAGTTCAACGCACAATCTGTTCCTCCGAAAACAGAGGGCTAGATTGATATTCGTTCGGCCAGTAATTCTTATGATATCTATGCCTCAAGACCTGTACCGCGACCTGATGATGACAATCCGTAGCAGGCTTGATATTGTGAGGTCACTGCGATCCTCTAGCTTAGACGACTTCACTAAGGCCGAAACAGTCGCATTCCATGGACGGAAAATTGTTGAAGGAATCGCATTCGCGTGTTTGATTGCTACCGAGAACGGAATTGGACACGTACCACGTGACGCAAAAGGTCAGTGGAATGCCGAATCAATCATCAATAGCCTCAAATCGAAGAAATTAACTGTTTTTCCTAGCCCAAGCATAATTCGAACACCCACAACTGAAGAACGCAATCAATGCAACGCCACTGCCGTTGTTGAGGGAATTCCGGCGAGTAGGTTGACAGAGGAACAACTCATTGACATATATCAGCGACTCCACAAATGGCTGCATGAAATCAATCCTTATAAACAGATGGATCATTCTGCGTTCGTCAATGCACATTCCGCGACACTCTGGGATGATGTTGGTCGTCTTGAAACGTTTATCGAGCGGCATGCGATTACAATTCGAGGAGAAGGCTTCTTCTGTGTACTTCGCGACACTCAAGATGGGCAAACAAAGGTCGCTTCGATCTCAAAGACCGGAGACCTATAAGTAAACCAAGGCCGAACAAACGATTGCAAGTGCGTACTGGAAATGGTTTGAAGACAAGCGGGAATCGAAGACCGCCTGAGTAACTCTTAGCCAGAGGCTCAGTATTGAGTTTTGCAGTGTTGGCATAAGGGACGCAAGAGCGGATCGCTTCGGCGATCTTCCTTCGAAGTCCAGCATTGTAGCGTAAACAGAAAGGTAGCGAGGGTGAAAGGTACTGACTAGCGGTCAGACCCTGAACGGTATTGAGCTCCGAAAACTTTGTAACTGTTGGACCCTGCCCAAGGTGTTTGCATACTGGAAGGCAACATCGGTCGAAGCGCTAAGGCAAGCTTCGATCGAAAGGCAGGAGTCGAAGGCCCACTCGCGTTACATGACATGTTTTCAAGGCAACCAGAGAGGTCCCTTGATTCTTGGCGAAACTAATACGAGGTGATGTCTTGCTTATTGACATGGGATACTGAACCACTCATTGCCTGGCGATTGGAATCATCCTCCCGCAATGGCACCCCAAATGATGAACGGTTCGGCTCCGGTGGCGATCTCCGGTGGTAAGAGCGTCTCCGGCGGGTCGTGAGACATGTCTTGCTCACAGGCAAAGTAACGCAGGAATGGGCGACGCTTCTTCGTCACATGATCGCGAATGGTACCGCACAGCATCGGGTAACGATTTTCGATCGCGTCGACAACGGTGCCGGGCGTAATTGGGCTTGCGACTTCCAGCGATATTTCCGGGCCGACCCGAGCGAGGTTTTGCAAATGATATGGCAAAACGACGCGTATTTCGGCGGTACTCATGGCAGTGTCTGGACCTCAACCGAAAGCACACGCGGTAGGTCGTGAACGATGGCGGACCAGTGGTCACCGCCATCCGGTGAGACGTAAACTTGTCCACCCGTCGTACCGAAATAGATGCCGCCTTCCTCAAGCGAATCCGTCGCCATTGCATCTCGCAGCACATTGACGTAGCAATCTCGCTGGGGCAGTCCGTTAGTCAGCGGTTCCCAGTCGGTGCCGCCAGTACGACTTCGGTAAACTCGCAATTTGCCCTCGTGTACAAAATGTTCGGAATCGCTTTTGATCGGAACGACATAGATAGTCTCCGGTTCATGCGCATGTACTTCGATCGGGAATCCGAAGTCGGTTGGCAGATTACCGCTCACGTTGGTCCACAGGTCACCTGCATTGTCGGTGCGCATCACGTTCCAGTGCAACTGCATAAACACGACATCCGGTCTCGAGGGATGCAACGCCAGCCGATGAACGCAGTATCCGATTTCGGCATTAGGATCGGGCAGGTACTTCGATGTCAGGCCGCGATTGATCGGCTTCCACGTCAATCCGCCGTCATCCGTTCGAAATGCGCCGGCCGCAGAAATGGCGACATAGATTCGCTGTGGATTACGTGGATCGAGCAGGATGGTATGCAACCCAAGTCCGCCCGCGCCTGGCTGCCACTCGCTGCCACGCTGATCGCGAAGTCCAGGGAGTTCTTGCCATGTTACCGCGCCATCCGCCGAGCGAAAGAGGGCCGCATCTTCGACACCCGCATAAACAACATCGAGTTCGGTTGGAGACGGTTCAAGATGCCAGACACGTTTGAATTCCCAGGGGTGCGGCGTACCGTCGTACCACATGTGAGTTCCTGGATTGCCTTCGTATACGAACTTGTTACTTGCTCCAGGTGGCATTCCGGTAAACTCCGGTACAGGTTCACCGCCTGGCGGCGCCCAGGTGCGACCACCGTCGTTAGAACGCTGTATGACTTGGCCGAACCAGTCGCTGCATTGAGATGCGTATAGGCGGCTTGGATCGACGGGCGATCCCTTCATGTGGTAAATGGTCCAGCCTGCGAATAGCGGCCCTTCGATATTCCATTTGTCCCGTTTTCCGTCCGCAGTCAGAATAAACGCGCCTTTAGCCGTACCAACCAAAACTCGTACACCGCTCATTTCGCCTTCGCCTTTCGTAACGCGTTCAATGAAAAAGATTGATTAGTGGGATAGGCTTCCAGCCTGACGCATTGAAAATGACAGGCTGGAAGCCTATCCCACTTCGAAAAACGGACAGTTATGGATCGAACGGTCCTTACATATGACCTTCGTTCGCTCAAATTTCAGCGATGTCATAGCACAGAATCTTGTCTTGCGATCTTACAAAAAGTTTTTTGTCAACGATCACGGGATGAGCCCAGCTTGGCCGATCGCCACTGCCAGGAATTTTGAATTCGCTAACAACCGAATACTCCTTCGGATCAGCTTTCACCAGTGCCATCATTCCGTCTTGGAATTGCACATACAGCATCTCGTCACCACCGATGACTACAGCCGACCCTTTGCCTGGACCGCGTCCTTGCCACTGGATATCGCCCGTCATCAAATCAGCGCAAAAAGGTGTGCCTCGATCTTCGGCGTCACCATAGATGTAGTTACCAATCAGCACAATTCCGCCGTGCTTATTTCCTAACTTTTTATTGATCCCAAAAATTTCCTTGATCGTTACGGTCCCGCTGGCGTCAGCAACCTGTTGTAGCAACGCCCCGCCCTGACCGTATCCGACAGAAAAGAATACGAAGTCGTCACGCACGATCGGCGTGGGAATGACCGCAGTCGTTTTAGTGATCGGATAGGTCCAGAGGACTGTTCCATTTTTGGCAGCAACTCCGATCGCACCACTTCCGGTCGTTTGGACATAAACCGTAGTCGTCCCGACTTTCGATATGACGATTGAGGCGTGCCCTGCACCGATGTCACCTTGACTTGCAGCAGTCCAGACGGTGGCACCGGTTTTCTTGTCCAAGGCAACGATCGTTGCCTTTTCACCGCCGGGTGTACAAATCAAATGATCGCCATCAATCAAAACAGACTCGCTGTAGCCCCATGGGTCAGCCTTCTTGCCGCCCAATTCGTCCGCTAGGTCTTTTCGCCAAACTTCCTTACCGTCGGATACATTGCAAGCGACCAACATACCCTTCGGCGAGATCACATAAACCATCGCTCCGTCCACCGTTGGCGTGCTACGCGAACTATGCCAATCAGGCTTCATTTCTGTCCATGCGGGACCCGTCTTTGTAGCCCAAAGCTGTTTTCCCGACTTGCGGTCAAAGCAAGTGAGGTACTCATCTTTGTCGTCGGCGGTTGAAAGTCCGTCGCCAAGCGTAAAGAGGCGGTCGCCAACCACGGCAATGCTTGAATATCCGCGCCCTGCACCGGTGGTTTCCCAAACCAGCTTGGGGCCGCCTTCCGGCCAAACCTTCAGCAAGTTTTTGTCCGTTGAAACAGACGTTCGTTGAGCACCTCGAAACGTCGGCCAATCATCACACCAGCCAACTGCCGCTGCGCCTAAGACCGACGTCGAGACAATTAAAAGTGTCTTCAGCCGGAGCACACAAAAAAACGTCATGGTTCGATTTTCCAACGAGTACATTTATTAAATTAATACGCAAAGTTTACTGACACTTCTCACTGATCGCCAGTAACTGGAGGCGAGGCTCTGCCAGCTTGCCTGGAATGGCGTGGACTTAACGCAAATGCGAAGCATTTTGTTAGCGGTGCGGCGCAAGCCGTCCGGCGTTTCGCGGGGTTTTTCGAACCGGCACCGGACGGCTCGCGGGCTGTTGGTTTATTGGGTTTCATCATTTTAGTGAGCCGTTGGCGCTAGCCACGGGCCGTCAACGGTAGGCGTCCTGCCGTTGCGCCCGACGCTAGCGCGTACGGCTCACTAAATCAACAGCCCGCTCGCGCCGTTCCGCTACTTAAGTCCACGCCGTTGCAGCTTTTTTGGCAGGTGAATCGGATCACAACCAGACGAGTATATTAATCTAACTCACCGCAATCACGGATTGAAATGCGTTTCGTTGGCGTTCCGCTGTTCGATCCGTAGCCTTCGATTTCTTTAACTAGATCCATGCCTTCGATTACGCGACCGAAAACCACATGCTTGCCATTAAGGTGCGGCGTGGCCACGGTGGTGATGAAGAACTGCGAACCGTTCGTGTCTTTCCCCGCGTTTGCCATGCTCAAGATCCCTGGCGCATCGTGACGAAACTTAAATCCTTCGTCACGAAATTTGTCACCATAAATACTCTCGCCACCCGTCCCATTGCCATTTGTAAAATCGCCGCCCTGAAGCATGAACTCAGGAATGACTCGATGGAAAATGGAGCCCTTGTAGTGCAGCGGTTTTCCCGACTTTCCAACGCCTTTTTCACCCGTGCACAGTGCACGAAAATTGGCGGTTGTCAGTGGCAGATCGTCACCAAATAGTCCAATCACAATACGTCCTGCGTCATCGCCCGCAATATCGATATCGAAAAACACTTTTGTGGTAACTTTTCCTTCAGCAGCCGATTGTGCACTGGCGACACCAGCAGCCAAAACCAAACATGAAAGCAAAACCAAACGCAACATCGCACCACTCCTAAGTCGTTGGGGAAAACAAGAGTCACACAGTCTACTGCTTGAACGAGTTGTCGAAAAGCGCCTGGGCGGAGCACTCCGGTGGAACACCGGGGGTTTGACAACGAAAGGGAATTGCCAGCATTCCAGCTAAGCGATCGACTTGCAATTCGTTTCGCATCTGGGCCACCCCGATGGTCATTTCCAAATGTCCCGCTTCCGGTTGCGAACGATAGGTGCGGAACAAGAAATCCCACCATGGCAAATTGAACCCAAAGTTGCTGTTGGCTTCTCGGCGATCGACCGAATGGTGAACGCGGTGCATATCCGGCGTAACCACGAAGTAGCGAAGCGGACTGTCCAACCAAGCTGGAATTCGCACATTGCTGTGATTGAACATTGCCATTGCGTTGAGCAGCACCTCGAAAATCAGGACCGCCAAAGCCGCTGGCCCAAGCACCGTTACCGCAGTCAGCTTAATAATCGCGGAAAGCAATATTTCAAACGTATGAAACCTTAGTCCCGTGGTCACGTCGAAATCTAAGTCGGCATGATGGACAATGTGCAGTCGCCATAAACCCGGCACTGCATGAAACATCACATGTTGCAGATAGATTGCCAAATCTAGTACCAGGATCGCGATCAGGAGCTCTAACCAAGTTGGCCAATCGACAAGTTGTAACAGCCCCCATTTGCGCGACTCTGCAAATATCGCGGCACCGATGGCAGTGATAGGAATCAGCCAACGCGTTAACAATAGATTGAGGATCACCAGCCCAAGATTACTCGCCCAGCGCGGAGCCTTACGCACTGTCAACGGTCGGCGTGGAGCCAGAATTTCTCCGATGGCCATGAGCATCAGGACGCCTAGGAAAAAACCCAGGCGCACCATGACTTCTAATTGAGCGGACATGGTCAGCGCTTACCTGCATGTTTTCCAGAACAAACCGGACGGCGATTCGACACGAGACTAAAGCGTTCTATGTCAACCGTACTTGGTCGATCAGTGTTTGGTATTACAACAATGCAATCCCATCCGGGGTGACGCGGAACAATCGATCGGAGATCGGGTGATTGGTGGTTGAAAAATCTCTCGCTACCGCTTGTTGGAGCGACTCCCGTTCGTTGCGATATTCAAACAGCATCAGCGCATCTCGGGATGGCACCGCCGCAACAATTTTCCTGCCCAATTGCTGCGCCGCGATCTGAAAAAGTTTAGGGTGTAACAAATAACTGGACGATGCACCACCGTTTGGCTGCAACACCCCAATGCCAGGCATTTCAGGCGCCAGTCGCATGACAAACACCTCGGGCTCGGGCAAGTTGACCAAGTTTTCGACCGCAACATCTAACAGCAATTCCAGCGACACACCCCAGCGTTCCATATCGTTGCTGTTAATGAATCGGAATGTATCTTTGTCATCGAGTGCAAAACAAATTCGCAAATCGGCGAGCCATGGCGCACTTACCAAAAAGGCTGAGGGTGCTGATGTTGAATTCTGGTTCCTAGTCGTTATCTGGTTCACCTCTTGAATGTACTTGTCGGACTTGAGTAATGGTTGAATCCGAACACGTACAGAATCCCACGACTCTTTCCCCAACGCTTCGTTCGCTTTGGCAACCCCTATCATGCCCTCGATAAAGTGGTCAACAAGCTCGATCAACAGGGACGGATTCCGTTTCACTTGAACCAGCAGATTGCCAATCGACAGTTCAAATTTGTCCGTAACAATTTTCAGTCCGTCGATTTCAATCTTGCTGCTAGGAAGCTGTGCCACTAGGCCTTGATGTACCCGATTTAAGATTTGGACAGCGAGCAACTCATCATCTCGATAGACTCGCAACGATGAGAGCATTCGCTCGAAGAACGGATGATATGTTTCCTTTGACTGTAAGGCGCAGCTTGACGAAATGCAAAGAATCAAATCAGAGCAAAGCACAAACCAGCGTTGCCCTCCTTGATCTTGTTCCGGTCGATCGGCGGTAAAGTTACTATAAATAATCGTCGGATCATGCCTGATATTGGTTGAGTCTACTTTAGCGAACATCGCTGCAGCGATCTCTGCCCACCGACCCGCTTTCTGGATCATCGACGAATCGATTTGAGCGGGTGTGCGGAAGATCATCAGCCCGACGAATTCTTCACGGTTGGGCAGAGAAAATTCCACGGCCCCGTCGTCACCTTGCTCGAGACTCCAGTGAGCGGGATAGTCGATTTCGAATAGATTGTCAGGATGCTTGAAAGTCAAGAAGTGCGGCGCATCGTCGGTTGATTCAAATTCGTGCCGGGATGCGGCAGTGTCGCTTGGCTTCTTGAGGGAACGCATGGATTTCACTTTCTTTGTTGACGTGAGTCACAACCGAACTTAGTCGAAGTCATGGGCGTCGGAAAGGAGTCGAATCGCTGCCAGCTTTCGGTGTTGAGCGGTTCGCTAGTTGGCCAAGATTTGAGCCAACGGCACCGGCATTTGCAAGCTCGCAGAGTTTCGCAAAAATTAAAAAAACAAAAACGATTGACCGCGAATGTTGGAATGTTTGTGTAGACTAACAGCGTTTTAACGTCGGCGTCAAACCGCTTCACCAGATTTTTATCGCCAATGAAACCAACCATCAAACTTCTTGCGCTCCTAATGTTGGTGCCGCTGACGGAGCTCCATGCTGCCGATGGCCCGGCGACAAAGCCGAACATTCTCTGGTTCGTTGTCGATGACATGTCAGCAAACTTCTCGTGCTATGGCGAAAAGTCGATTCAAACGCCCAATGTGGATCGGCTCGCTCAGGATGGTACTCGGTTCGCCAATGCCTTTGTCACAGCGCCGGTTTGTTCACCTTGTCGATCGGCACTAATCACCGGAATGTACCAAACCACCATCGGTGCGCATCATCATCGCAGTGGTCGCGGCGCGATTAAGATTCATCTGCCACCGAACGTAACGCCGGTACCGGCGCTGTTTCAACAGGCAGGGTACTACACCTGCATTGGCAGCGGCCTCATTGCACAAGACGACGCCAAAGGCAAGCAGGTCAAGCGAAACGGACCCGGTCTTGGCAAGATCGATTACAACTTTGAATTTGACCCAAACATCTACGACTCGGCGGATTGGTCGGGACGTAAATCTGGACAACCCTTCTTCATGCAAGTTCAACTTGCGGGCGGGAAACTTCGTGGTAGCACGGACGGAAATGCCCAGCGGTTGCTAACACGGGCGAAACAGGAGCTTGGCAACTCGACCGATCCTGACTCGATTACGCTGCCTCCCTACTACCCTCGCGACCCCGTGCTGCTACGAGATTGGGCGGCGTATCTCGATGCGGTGCGATTCACGGATGCACATGTTGGCAGTGTGCTCGACCGCCTAGCAAAAGAAGGCATTCTGGACAATACGTTGATTGTTTTCATGACAGATCACGGCATCAGTCACGCGCGGGGCAAACAGTTCCTTTATAACGAAGGGACTCATATCCCATTCATCGTGCGTGGGCCGGGGATCACTGCGGGCCAAGTACGTGAGGATCTGATCGAGCAGATCGATATGGCGGCTCTCTCGCTTACTGCCGCAGGTATCTCGCTGCCTGTCTCCATGCAAGGTCAGAATATTTTCGCCAAAGACTACAAGCCTCGCGACGCTGTTTTCGCCGCCCGAGATCGTTGCGATGAAACTGTGGAACGACTTCGTAGCGTCCGCACGGATCGCTTTCTCTACATTCGTAACTTCTACCCTCAGCGTCCCCATTTGCAGCCCAATGCGTACAAGGATGGCAAGAGCATCATTCAGACGTTGCGTTCTTTGCACGCCTCCAAACAACTCAATCCGCTCGCGGAATCACTGTTGTTCAGTCCAACCCGGCCCGCCGAGGAACTTTACGAATGGTCTGATGACCGTTGGCAGGTAACAAACCTTGCATCTGTCCCCATGTATCGTTTGACGCTTGAACAATTGCGTGCTCGCCTCGACCAATGGATGGTCGACACACTTGACCACGGACCAGAAACCGATGCGATGTATGACAGCGATATGGTTGCCTATCTCGGCAAGGGTAACCCCATCGTCGAGCAGAATATTGCGATCATGAAACAATGGGCCAAGGCCGAACGAGGCGAATAATGATTCATAAAATTGGGTGAAACGTAGGCGATAGTCGCGGGCCTTACAAGGCTCTAACGGACACGATATCCGCGGCTAGCGTAGGCTAGCGCCTGAGGAAACGGTAGGAAAATAGTAAAACTGGGAAGCAAACTCTCCGTACCAGAGGTTTTTTGGTAGGGCCAAGTATCGAGCTTTACGTTGGCTCCCGTCCCCTCGCCCCGCACACGGGAAGAGCGACGGTCTTAAATATTGGCAAGTCCTGATTCAAAATATTTTTTGAATTCCTTTTTCGAGTGGAGGGTGCGTGAGCCCAGTCGGACAGCCC
>JAYVSE010000144.1:0-15204 GCA_043775635.1 Planctomycetaceae bacterium
CCCGTGGCCAACGTCATTTCTTCTTCGCCATCTGGTTGTGATCGCGGCCCGACGGGGACAAGCCCCGCACGCGGCAAGATTATGGAATTAAACTTGCGCGAAGGCTTTTTGCTCACAATAGCAAATTTTTAACAGGCAATTTTCAATGAGCGTTCGTAGGCGATGACTCATCCAACTTCGTTTTCGCTGGGATGAAGATCCCAATTGCCATGAAAAGCAATTGCGTGCCTATAAAGATGCTCAGCCACATCAAAACACCCGAAGTGAATCCATAACTATGCAAACCGATACCAAGTTCATTGGTACCGAAGTAGCTCCATGCCGTAACGATATTGCCACCGATTGCTAGGATCGCAAAACCGCGAGCCGCTACCATACCATCCCATCTTGCATGGAGCATGAGCGCATTCCAAATCACGATCAGCAGGGCACCGTTCTCCTTGGGGTCCCAGCCCCAAAAACGACCCCAACTATCATCGGCCCAGAGACCGCCAAGGACCGTACCGACAAAGCTAAATAGAATTCCGAAGCAGGTTGCACCATAGATCGTACGGTAGATCTGCCGTAGAAAGTGGCTATCAGCGAACCAACCCGCGACTAGGTACATGATACCAAGCAACCCTGCCACCATGGTCGCCGTGTAACCAAGCGTAACGCTGATGACATGTGTTCCGAGCCAGAATTGCGTATCGAGCACCGCTTGTAGAACGGGCATCGTGTCGCCTGTGCTTAATCCGTAGGCCACAAGCAGCGCCAAGACACCGGCACCGGAGGACAGCAAGTTCCCAATGCCATAGCGGAAGATTCGCTCCTGTACGATTCCAAAAATGACACCAGCCCAGCCGATGAATACCGCCGACGAGTAGATATTGATCACCGGGGCGCGGCCAGTGATCACGATTCGACACAGCAATGCAATCGTATGGACAGATAACGCAACGATCAGAATTCCCCACGTCGCCGATCGCAAGCGTGGCATTTGCACCATCAGCTCAATCAATCCCAGCATTAACGCCAGCATGTACAAACCCATGGCAACACCGGTTGGCCAGTTCGACTCGGTCCAACGTTCCAGCGCGACTTTCCAAGGCAAGTATTGATGGCCCTCGATGGAACCAAGCTGCTGCAAGTGTTTGTCAACGGCTGCGTTAAACTTAATCGGGTCTTCTTTCGCATATCCGCTGATCATCTCACCAAACGTAGTGATACCAACGCGTTCCTTGTCTCCTGTTTTTCCGGACGCGGCCATGTCGAAGAAAGCGGGTCCAAACGCGGACCACTTAGGATTGTCTTCGTTCGGATTCATCACATTCGAACTCGGCGGGATAATCGCGGGCGACTCCATCTGTTCCATTGCTTTCATACGGTCTTCCAATTGCTGAAGCGCATAAAGTTGCCGTTGGGACTCAGTCGTTCCTTCTGGAAACAAATCCGCTGGCAGGTCATGCGGAACCGGTAACCGAAATGAGACTGCGACCATCGTGAATGCGCGAATGCGTCGATCAAGTTCCAACAGTTTCTTCTCTTTAAACGATTGGTCGCGCGGTTCTTTATCAGCAGCCGCCTTCGTCAAATCATTGAAGCGATCGATTTGCGATCGTATTTCGTTAAGTGTAAATAGCTTGCTCTCACGTTTTTCAAACCCAAACTCGTTGCGAACTTCTTCGGCATCGATCCGGAACATCGGCAGGTCACCCAGTCGATCATCGTCAATCGCCACTTCTAGAAGCCACGTCAACGAAGACAATCGTTTCGCATCGGCTCGCTCGCGAATCGCTCCCGGGGCAACTTCTAATGGCAACGATTCCTTATTGCTGATCGACTTGAGCGTTTGGTTCGCGAAAGCGGCTAGCGGCATGATTCGACCGCCAAATTGAACGGGAATTTTTCCAAATTCTTGCATATCAAGTTTCGTGTCGCGATTTGCAGGGCGAAGCGAATTCATCACTGACGACCACGGCACCAGTGACATCAAGGTCAGAGCCGCAACACCGCCGACAGCCAACCAAGTTGTCATCGATAAACGCTCGCTCTCACTCGTTGCTCCCAAACTCGTTTGCGCCCCGGTTTTCTTTGCCAGTTGCTCTGCTTCACGGTGGGTCTCGCGCTTGCGACGCTTAACAAAGGTGCCAAGCGTTCCGGCAAAATGCATGCACATGCCAAGGCCTGTGATGCTGCAAGCGACATAGGGAATTAACCAACCGGAGTTTTGCACAATCTGCAGTCCGGTCATCTCACGACCGTCTCGCAAAGCCGTGTAATTGGATTGATAATAAGTTTCGCCTCGATAACGCAGCGGATTATTCATCCAGATTTGTTCTCGTCGATCTTCTCCAGTCGTCGGATCAAGTATTCGAACCATCGAACGATAGTCCCGGGGCGTTTCACTACCGGTATAATTGACTCTTTTCACGTCGCTAAGTTGGACCCAAAATGGCTTTGCCGTTCGTGCAAAACGAAGCCCCATTTGGTATTCATTTTTTCCGTCGGAAACTTTGTCAAACTCATCACCGGATGACGAATCGGGAACCAATGCCTCGCGATCGGAAAACCACTGCGACGTTAAATGCGAACCCAACGACTTATCGGTCCCTTTTTCCAATAACTCAATATAAGCCGATGCCAGATTTACTTGGCTTTCGGTGCCACCGCTGCCCGCAACTCTGACTGCAGCAACCTGAACCCCGATTCCCTTGTCCGCAGCGTTTGCATCCGTCGGCGCTGTTTCTAGTTTCGAGTTGCTGAAATATTCCTTCACTCGAACGTCAAACGGGACTTGCGGGTCGCGGATCACGGCACCGCTATCGAGAGCATCCTTCAGCATTTGCGACGGGATTGCTACGACCTTCTGGTCGACTCCATCTTTGCTAATGAAGGCCAGTTCTATCGAGTCAAGATTAACGAATGTGTTGGCCGACTTGCCCTCAATAAGATTCAATCGCTGTTCTAGTTGACGATCACCGAATACAAACTGGCCGACCATCAATAGTCCAACACCAAAATGCAACAGCACATTGCCACCTCGATTGCCAAATAATAATAAGCATCCGATCAGCAAGATCACACCGGCGCCCAAACCTTTTGCAAGCTGCCAGACAATTCTCAGCCCAGGATCATCGACGCGATAACCGGTCGTTGCACAAAAAATTACATAGACTCCGATGATGGCTGCGGCCGCGACGTAGACGGCTTTCATCGTCCGGTTTTGACTCGATACCGCCAACCCTACGATCCCGACCCACGCCGCAGCAATGAACCCCAGGATAATTCTCCATAACTGGTCATAGGTGATCGGTGGCTGGCCTTGAAGTCCTTCGTTGCTTTGGCCAGATGTAATAATGAAGTACGTTGATAACAGGCCCAGTAGCACAACTGTTGTGCCGGCATAGAGGCGAGTGCCTTTAGCTTGGAGGTGGAATCGAGTGAGCTTGGCAGCTATCAAATTGATCATAAGTAGTGCCCCCACGAGCGCTCCGCCTGGAATCGGAAATCGCCCAGGTATGGGTTCATCGTGAGGCAGGAACGCATACGGAACCAGATCCTCAAAGTGCAACATCGCCACCCAGCTAGTAAAGTAACGCTGTTTGACCTCTAGCATGTTAAGGTGGTGTTGTGCGAGCGTACCTGCAAAAACTAAAACCAACGCGCACGCGAACAATGCAACCGTTAACTTCAAAGATCCAAGCACGTGCAGGATATTGGCTGCCATGCTTGATGGTTCACTTGTCGCTGTTGAATCGATTCTAGTCAGTGCCGAGCGTGATGTAACGGAGGCCATGGTGTTGTTACCGTGGGTGAGAGTAGAGCAATTGTCCCAATTGCTCTGATTGTTTGATGAACGATTGGGACAATCGTTCTACTCTGACATGCCTATGGAAGTTGAAGCGAACGGATGAATTCGCCGATACGTTCTTTCTCGGCCTTGATTGTATTCGGTGGGCCAGTCGCTTTGATGAACATGCTCATACCGCCATCCATGGGGACGATGGTTGCGTCGATTGCTTGTGCGGGCGCGTCACCTTTAGTTTCGCCACCGCCTAAGTAATACCGCTGACCCGGTCGCCCGCTAACCTGAATCGCCTCCGCCGCAGCCATGGCCTCGTCAACGACCTTGTCAGGCGTAGAGTCGCCGCGAACTTGTCCGAGCCAACGAGCGACATTGCCACGCAGATCGCCACCGGCTTGGATAATGGTTAGTTCCGCTTGATCGTCCTCCGGTCCAATATTGAAGGCCGCCAAACGCATCATGCTCATTTTGCCTGGCCGCCAACCCTCGGGTTGGGAGAACTTGATGGGCGAATCTTCGGTGGGAGCGGGAGTGATACTCGGCGGGAGCGGATTTGCGTCCGCAATGGTTGGTGGAGCTGCGACGGGGCTCATCCCAGGATTGGCTCCCATTTCACCGGTCAAATCAACTAAAACCGCTTCCTTCGACTGCGCGGATGTGACTGGAATTGCCACCGCACCGGCCCATTTCTCCGTCGATGGTGGCAATTTCATTTGGCCTCGCCAACGATTGACGTTCGACGCGACTTGGTCGTCCCATTCACCGGAGATGGGAAGTTGGCTGATTGAGAGGTCGAGTTGCACTTCCGGTGTGTCGATCAGCAAGGTTGCAAATCGCATCTGTTTCTTGCCGCCCTGGTTCCAACCGGCAGGCAGTTTTGATAGGTCAGGGCCTTGATCGGTAAACTTCAACTCAGTGACAAATTCTCGAATTTGACCTTCGGCGGTCGCGATCGCTGGCATGGGCCCGACCACTTTGACGAACCATGCGTCAGTCGTCCGCGGGATGATCACGCCCAGCATCCGATCGACGGTCAGTAACGCCTCCGGAACCTTGCCGGAAATCGTATATTGGCGGACAACGGGCTGTTCGCTGCATCCGAGGCAGATTACGACTGTTCCGAGCCAAATCGCCGCGATCGCTTGGGGCGATTGCGTAATGAACAGACGACTAAAAAAACAGTTGATCAACCTTGGCATCCGATCGGCCTGGGGCGGGGTTCGCATCCGTGACGGTAGCGGCCAAAGTAGCCGCGAGGTAATCCGAGATTCGCTATGTTAACGAACCAATCCGAATTTTCGTACCCGTAGAACTGAAGTGAATGGTTCTACCCTCCCAAGTTTGCTAGCTCTACGAGTGCGTTGGTTAGTGAACTGACGGGGGCCTCTGTCGGCGAATAGGCCCACATATTCCGCAATAAATCGGTCATCAACATGCCGCCCAGGCACATGATCATCAGGGTCACTAGAAGCACTGACACTTGGTAGATTGTAAAAGGAATCTCATAAACAGGAGCTGCACTTGCTCGACTTCTCGTCGGGGCAGCCGTTGCCGAAACCCCGAACCCCTCATTTGCTTCCTGTTCAGGTTCCGCCTCCGCGACTGCTTCATCGTCAAATCCTGCATCAATCGGCGCTCCCTCGTCGAACTCAGAGTCACCAAATGCGTCGGCGTCTGCAAACGCAGAACTATCCTCGATTTCGATGACCTGCGAATTGCTGTCGGCATCGGTTTCGATTCCGAGACCCGACGGTGACAAGCGGAAATCCTCATCGTCTTGAAAATCGACTGCAGATCCCCGCCCCTTTGCCGGTTTTGCAGAGAGCCTACTGCCAACACCGCTGCCGCTGCCGATATCACTGCCGATTTCGGCACCCAGGTCGAGCGCCGAAATACTGCTGCCCGCCAAATCCAACGGCTCGCTTTCAAGCGACAAACCGCTGTCTGATGGGCTCATTAAATTAATGCCACTATCTCCCGACACCGAAACGTCGCTGGCACCACCGCCAAGCACCAAGTCATCCTCATCATCAGCGATTACAAGGTCGTCATCATCGGACAACGCATCGTCGAAATTCAGCCCGCTGCCTTTGCTTTTAGATCCCTCTTTTCTGCTTCCAAGCCCACTGCTACCGAGTTCGCCACTATGAACATCGCTATCGAGCACACTACCGCTATCACCGGTAATCAGTCCACTACCGCCTGAGTCACCGCTTAACAGGTCGAGTTCGCTTAACACGTCGACCCCACGCGCGCCGCGGCTACTGCCGATATTGCTACGGCTGCTGCCACTGATCAAGTCAAGGTCGTCCATCAACTCAAGGCTGCTTGCGCCGGCTCCGCGCGAAGTACTGCCCTTGCTATTCTTTCGCGGTGGCGGAAATTGAATATCAATGTCCGAGTCTAATAAATCATTTTTGCTACTAGCACCGGTCAGGTCGTCACCACTGTCTTCGTCGTCATCGAATGCCATTCCGCTGTTGCTGGCGGTTGTTTTTTTCCCAACCATCAAGTCTGGATTTGATTTTGCGACGGCTCGTAGTTCCTTATCGGTGATTGGGCCAGTACTGCCCGAGTTTGGCTCAATTGCCAAGTCCAACACGGCCGAATCGTGTGAAATTACAGGTTCATTAGGAGAAAGCTGGAGCTCGCCGGAATCGATTTCGACCAGACCTGGGCCACCTGCTTCGATTAAGAAATCGCCATCACTATCAGTTGAGCTGGCCACAATCATCACGTCGCTACCGTTGCTGTCACCCGCGATAAGGTTGACATCGCTGCCTGACCGTGCCAATTTCTCCGAGCCAACGCCAACATCGCTGCCGCTGTCGGTTTTTGAATCGCCACCGATGATTTTGTTTTTCCGAGAGCCTGAGCCGGACCCGACGTCTTCAACAAGCACACCGCTTCCGCCGGTTCCCACGCCAAAATCGTCGGAATTCTCGTCGGCACCGCCGTCGTCGAGGCCTTTATAGGGGTTGTACGCACCGCTTTCGCTAGCTAGATCGTTAGCTAAGCGGTCGATTTCGTTTTCGGGGAATTTCCAGCTTGCCCCATCGCGAAACCCACGGATTTTCCCTAGGCCTCGAAGTTCGATCAATCGTTCGCTACTGATTCCAAGCTTCTTGGCTGCATCGTCCAAAGAAAAAAACTGGCTGGCCATACTTCCGGCGACTCCGCAATCGAATGGGCTGTACGAAAAGGTGCTAAACGACACTCATCTTCGCAGCCAAATTCCTGCGTTACCGCTTCTGTAGCCGTCGGATTTCCTCGGGCAAAGGTGCGGTCGCATTGAACTGGAACGAAAAATCAGCATCGAGCGGGCGGCTGCTAACCAAACGGATTTGTCCCGCTTGATCTACATGATACACAGCCATCCACCGACGAGATGCATTTATTAGAGTAATTGCTTGACTTCCGCCTGCAATTGCACTTGAAAATCCGATCATGTCACCCGCCGCAGCCAAACTTGGGCCCGCCGGCACCATGGGACCAGGTTGCGTCGGGACAGAATTTGCCTGCGGCACCGGGATCGCCAAGCCAGTTGTTACCGGTAAAGCCTGCGCGGGAAGCGGTGATATGATGTCGTCACCGTCATAATATTCCGGCGCTTGCCCCCTCAACCCGGTCGTCGGCCAAATCGCCCATGCCAGGCTCGTAAATGCGACAAATACCAATGTTTTGCTAGCCATCTCCGACTCCTTCGACCTTCAAACAGGATCCGCCTCGTGTCGCACTGACCTTGTATCGCATGGGGTCACCATGAAACAAGGGAAATTATGAATGACGCAGTCGGCTGCACGATTTCACGGACCGTGCTGTTTGCAGCGACTTTGACGATTGGGTCAAGTCCGGCAGCCGTGGCGGTCGATTTACTCCCAGAACGGCCCTGTCGGAAGCTCCCTTCCCACGCGTCGTTCAAAACACGCATCCACGCGGAACACGAGTTTTTGTCATGGCGACCAATCAAACGACCCCCACGCTAACGCAACCCGTTGCTTCACAAGGTGGAGGAGAGGGTGCCCTTGGGATCACGCTTGGTATCAGTACAACGGGCATGTTCTATACGGCGACGTACTTTTTTCCGCATCCCTGGATCCAGCGTTACTTTCTTGGACACTGGGTTTGTGTTGCCGCGACACTGATGTTTGGAATCGCCGCCGGGATTTTGTTAATCAAGTTTTTGCGAGTCTCAGCAGAATCAAAACTCGGCAACGAACTTCGTGATGCGGAGCTGGCCCCTGACCTCGCGTCAACATCATCGACGTCCGATCAGTGGCTTCAGCGACATGACGCGGGACGTGTGGCGCGTGCATGGTTGCAAGCGATCGAGGACCTGCCTATGGCGGCTCGTCGTTCGCGGCTCGTCGGACGCCTGACCGAATTGTTGTCTCGCCAAATGGGACGGGTTTCAACTCGTCACCTCGCGGACGACATTCGTGAGATATCCGCTCGTGAAAGCGATACTGCCCATGACTCTCTGCAACTGATTCGAATCATTGTCTGGGCGATTCCAATGCTGGGATTTCTTGGCACGGTCGTCGGCATCACTCAAACTCTAGGTGACCTTGATTTTACCAACGGTGATGCTGCGATCGAGAACCTTAAGACGGGCTTGTACGTCGCTTTCGATACCACTGCAATCGGGTTGGTTCTTTCCGTTCTCGCGATTTTCTTGCAATTCCCAGTTGAACGCGCTGAACAGAATTTACTCGGCGAGATCGATCGGCGCATCGGTACTCTCCTCGTTTCAAAACTTCCCTCGGACGACGCCGCTGATAATCCAGCAGGCCAAATCTCGCAACTGTGCGATGGTATCCGCGTCGCGGTCGCAGAATCGTTGACATCGCAAACGGCATTGTGGCGACAAACAATCGACGAAGCTCATTTGCATTGGCAGCGAATCGCAGTCGATAACGGCCAAAGAATCGGTGATGCCATCATGCAAAGCCTAGCACCCGCGCTTCGTGATCACTCACAGGTAGTCGCCAAACAAACCGAAGTTGCGATTGAACAAACCACTGCCATCCGCAATCAATTGAGCGCGCTCGCCGACCAATCACATGCTCAACAACATCAGGCTGAAGCGATTCGGGTTTGTTCCCAATCTTTGATCGACGCACAAGACACCTCAGCGACCGAAATCGATCGCCGCTGGAGTCACTGGACTTCACTGCTATCGGATAGCACGCGTGTCCTCGCCGAACACCAACAGGTACTGATCGGCCAGCTTGATGAGTTGATCGAAAATCGGGATCGCGCCGATCAACTGCTGTCGCTTCAATCGTCCCTGGACTCCAATCTTCTTCGCATCGCCGAAGCGACCACAGCAGCAAAAAACAGCATCGAGTCAAACGCGTTCAATGACATTTCGCATGCAATGATGACACTTGCGAACGCCGTCGACATCCTCGCAATTCGCTTGCCTAGCACGACAGCCGAATCCGCATCGCAGATGAAACCGCACGAAAACAGCACTAGGCGTGCCGCATGAGCCGTCGACGGGAACCCCTTTCACCAACGATGTTTCCGTTCTTAGCTGTACTGATTTGTACACTCGGAACGTTGATTCTGATGCTAGCGCTACTAGCGCATGGCAGCGGCAAAGCGAGTGCTGCGTCCGAGGCTCCGCAAGAGCCTGCCGTTGACGACGTTGCGATGCAGGAGATGGTCGAAGTTGATATCGAGATCGAGCGGCGACTTGGCGAGGCTCGCTGGCACCGTGAGCATGTTGTCAAGATGCGAGATGAACAAACGGCTGAACTTGACGAACGACGCCTTCGACAAGCTCACCTTGAAGACCATCTGCGGCGGCTTCGCGACGAGCTGATGCGTCTTGAAACGGAAGTGAATACCGCCGTTGAAAAGACGGAGAACACAGGGCTCTCTCAAGCGACCATTGAGTCGGTCAAAGCCAAGATCGACAATGAAAAAGCAAAAATCGAAAAGCTGAAGTCGGAGCAATTGACCAAGCAGCCGAGAATTGTCATTGTCCCACACAAAGGCCCCAATGGAACGGATCGCCGACCTGTCTACATCGAATGTCGCGCGGATGGCGTGTATCTACAGCCCGAAGGCGTCGCCATCGATGCCAAGTATCTTGAGAGCGAAACGTCAAGTGCCAATCCGCTCGATGCGGCGCTGCGCACCATTCGTCTTCATGCCATGAAAAACTATGGTGATACCGTCGCTCCTTATCCTTTGATTGTGGTCCGACCTGATGGCATCGATACCTACGGTGCGGTGCGTGTTGCGATGAACGGCTGGGATGACCAATATGGTTACGAGCTAGTCCCTGACGACGTGAAGCTGGCCTACTCGGAACCAGATCTACTGCTTAAGGAACGTGTTGAACTTGCCATTGCACAAGCCGTCAAAGAGCAGCAAGCAATGATTCAGTATGGCCAAGGGCGCGGCCGAGGCGGTCGTAGCGGCGGTCGCAGCGGCAGTCGCAGCGATAGTGGCGTCGCGGGCAACGATCCCGGCGGTGGCGATGACGCACCCCAACCAAATACCAAAGACGCCATCTCCCAGGCAACTGGCGGAACGCCCACCAAGCGCTCCAGTGATTTCCCCGTATTGTCGGTTCGTGGCTTAGAGAGCAAGGCACTCGATGCTGCTGAAAATGGCTATCGAAACTCAGGTTCTGGTCGCGTCAATCGAACTCCATTGCCAACTCAGCGGACCGCAACCACAGCCGCATCGACCGTAACTGACACAAGCACCGCAAAACTTGACGCCCAGGCCGCTCAACTCGCTAACTCCCCCGATCGTCAAAAAATCAGCGATGCAAAATCAAAATATTCAGGCCTGAACCATTCAGGTGATCAAGGCGACTCGCTGGGTGAAGATGACAACAAAGATTCTGCGTCTACTGCGGACAAGTTTGCATCGCCATCGACCGTTGCCTCTCGCTCCCGATTACCATCCGCATCGACGGACCCTAATGCACCGATCGGTGGTTCACAGTCAATGGGAAGCCAAAGTGCGAATAACCCGGCTGGCACCGCACCTCAGCCGCTGGCAGATTCATCGTCAGCCGGTGCGAAGAATTCATCGTCGCCGCCGCAGCCGTCGGTGACGATCGATGCGAACAGTAAGACACCGCCGAAATCATTGGTTAAACGCGGCGATCGCGATTGGGCATTGCCGCGCGACGTTGCCGCCAGCGTCGGTACGAAAATGGTTCGTGCGATCCGCGTTGAATGCTATAGCGATCGACTTGTACTTTTACCCGAAGGTGGCCGCGGCGCGATCAACGTCTATGGATTCTCCGATGGCGATATCAATCGGGCATCGCTTGAACTTGCGACCGAAGTTCGTGACCGTGTCGAACGCTGGGGCGCTGGCATGCCGGGCGGACGCTGGCATCCATTGCTTTCCGTTACAGTCGCCCCTGGTGGCGAGGCTCGTTTTCAGCAACTGCAACGGCTTCTGGACGGCAGTGGAATCGAGCTCGAATCCAAAGGGGATGAGCAATGACCACCATTCAAAAACGAAGTCGCAATGACGGGCCAGCACTTGGCCAAGACGCCTTTCTAGACGTCGTCGCAAACCTCGTGGCAATCGTGATCATTCTGGTTGTTATCGTCGGCTCGCGTTCCCAAAAAGCGATCGAAGAGATTCATGAACAACGAGCAGCATCCCAATCAAAAAAGCTGACAAAATCGCCTCTTGAGCCCAATAGTGCGGTAACGATTGATGAACAACAACTCCACGAGAAGCTAGATACGCTGCAGACGGAAATGGCTCGTGCGAAATCGGCGTTTGCTGAATCACAGCGACTTGAAGCGACCATCAAGCAAAGCGATGCGGACCTTGCGGCGATGGATCGCAATCGTGGCAAGATGGTCGACCTGCTCGAAGTGGCGCGAGCCGCTTGGGCCGAAAAACAGAAGGAGTTGGACCAGTCTGCCGTAGCACGCGCTCAAGCGGCTTCGGCACAGTCGATTTCGGCAAACGAGCTCCACGAACTCGAAGCCACTCGCACGCGCCTTGAGAAAACGCCCGAGCCCGTTGTAGCGGTTGCCCACCTCCCAACACCGATGGCCAAGACTGTCTTTGGTGAAGAGATTCACTTCCGACTTAAAGGTGGTCGATTGTCCGTTGTCCCTATTGAATTGCTTATACAGCAAATGAAATTGGAGTTCCAAAGATCAGCCGTCGGCAGCCGCGAGGGAATTCTTGAGTCTGCCGTTGGGCCAACGCAAGGGTTTGTCGCCAATTACAAGGTGAACAAAACTCGCGAATTGATGACGCAAGGCGGTCAAACGGCGATGTCGACGAAAATTGAACTTGTCAACATGACTTTCGAGCCACTGCAAGAACCTTATGGTCAACCGATCGAAAAAATCATCGCCCAAAACGGCAGCCAGCTCGACATTGAATTGGCGGGACGAGACCCGAGTCGAACGACCATCACCGTCTGGGTATATCCTGACAGTTTCGGCGATTTTCGGCTATTGAAGGAGCATCTTTACGCTCGCGGCTATGCAACGGCAGCTCGTCCGCTGCCAATGGATCGTCCGATTTCTGCTGGCCCACAAGGCAATCGATCTCAGGCACAATAGTGATCAATGGTTTCTGGTTGATGAAGAGCGAACCGCATGTGTTTTCAATCGACGACCTTGCTGCCATGCCAAACCGAACCTCGTATTGGCATGGTGTACGGAATTACCAAGCTCGCAATCTGCTACGTGACGAATTCCGCGTCAACGACAAGATTCTGTTCTACCACTCTTCCTGCGCTCAACCTGCGGTAGTTGGGACAGCAATCGTGGTCCGCAGCGGCTATCCCGACCACACGGCATGGGATCCGAAAGCCGACTACTATGATCCGAAATGCAAAGCTGAAAATCCTCGGTGGTACATGGTTGATGTTCAACTAACGGAGAAACTATCGCGTCCCGTCACGCTCACCGAAATGCGAGCCTCCGAAGTACTGGTTAACATGCCACTGCTCCGCAAAGGCAATCGCCTCAGCGTCCAGCCTGTCTCGGCCAAGGAGTTTGCACACGTGCTCAAACTGGCTAAGAACGCAGCTAAGTTGTAGATGAACGGCAACTGCACGCAAAACAAAAGACAAGTTAACATCTTAAGCATCGACAACCAGCTTGCACTGTTTTGGCGCGATCGAGAATTGAGCGATTGCACCGCTATCAAACGCCAAGAAATCGGATTCGATACCATCGGAGAAGATCACGCCTCCTTCTGGCATCAGACTTTCCAGTCGCAGTGGGTTGGCTTGCGAAATCGATCCGATCACAAGTTCGACCTGGCTGACTCGCGAGCGAAAAGGTTCTCGCACGACCCAAAGCAACTCTTGCGTATCCCATTTCATGCTGGGGGCGATTGGCGTTTGCTGTCCGAGGAAACGTCCCACGCCTGCTGCCATGTTGTAGACGCTGCTGAGCCATCCGGTTGCCCCAGCGCCTGTTGAAACGATAACTCCGCTGGACGATTGACTCTCCGATTGCTGGCCAGCATAAATGACGTACCGAGCGGAGACGTGCGATTGCCGTCCTACGAAAAAATCATTAAAGGCCAACATGGTTTGCCCATCGTTCAATAGGACCTGGGCCATCGTCACCGATTGGTATTGAGCTTTATTTTCAAGCGTTCGGCGGACGACGCGCCGCGCGTCGCCAACTTGGAATCGTAGCAACACTCCATCGATTCGGTCTGGCAGCGGATTGATTCCTATGATTGGCAGTTCACCGACATATTTGGCCACATTGGCCACCAAGCCATCCGGCCCCACGACCACAACCGCCTCCGTCATTCCGAAAAAATAGTTGGCCAGATACGATCGCGGAACGGGAACGACAGGGTATCCGAGTCCTTCCAAATCGCTTCGAATGGATTTAAGGACAGCACGATATTGCGTATCCTCTTCTACGAAACGTTCAAAGTCGGCCTCTTCATCGAAGGTGGCTTGCGCGTTCGCCAATTGATAATGTGCCCGAGCGGCCTTCCAACGAAACTTAGCTGCTCCCTTGGTACCAAATTTTGAAAGCAAGCCAGCCAGCCGAGTTTCCGTAGTCACAAGGGCTATGGATGGAGGTAACGCGCCCATCGAAATTTACTCCTCGCGCGACATCAAGTGCTTGAGCAAGTCTGGCGAAATATCCAAGCGTCCGATACGGTTGGCATTTTCGGCTAATTGCCCAAACGCCAAGGCGATCAACTGTTTCGCGTCGGCCTTCTCGGACGAGGCGGCAATCGTTTTCCAATCCACGCTACCCATTGCTGCAAGTGTTTTTTGCAGAGTCTCTGTCCTTGATGCTGCGAGGATGCGTTCGTTGTCCGCTTGGAGGCGAACCAACACTTCTCGCCCTTTTTCGATCGACACATTGGCAGCTAATTCGGCCTCCCGTACTTGCAGTTGCTTTTCTTGATTGATGCGTTCGTTTTGTAACTCTCGCTCGCGAATCTCTTGTTCGGCATCAATGGCCAGTTTACGACGTTCATGAACAGCCTGATCGGCCTTCTGCAAAGTTGCTTCTCGGGTTTCCGCTTGCAGAGCTGACTCCATTTCTGGCGTCGCCTTGATCGACAAAACGACCAGCGATTCTATGGCAAGTCCAAGTGTTTTGACTTGAGGTGCGCTAGCCAAAACTACGAATAGTTTTTGCCCCAATTCGACTCCAGCGTGCAGGACGTCGGTGATTCTTCGAGGGCGAATAAATTCGTTCGATTCAAATTGCACCATGCGCACCAGGCGATCGCGCAGTGCATCGGGATCATCGGATTGATAACGACCACGCTGGTCGACTGAATGGTCCAGTTGGCCGGAGAGTTGCCGTGGTTCGGTCACCCGAAACGTCAAGACGCCTTGAATGGTGACCACTTGAAAATCGGCCGTTTGTTGTTCGAAAACGAATGGCAAATCTTGACTGGCGAGGCTGATTCGCACAATCACCGAGTTAGGATGAAAGTAGAGCATCGATATGCCGGTGCCCGCTGCCACTTCCATGCCATTGCGAAATCGCATCAGATAAGTGGTAGGTGTCGATTTTAGATACGCGAAGCCTAACATGATGAAGCCCCAAGGATGCATTGAAGGTTTGTCTGATGATAGTCGGAGATGTAACTTCCTGCTTGACGGTTGGAATATAAAGGCGAAGTTTTGAATCGATATTGTTCCGACCGGATGCTTCGACGGGGTTCATCCCCGCAATAAAAAATTTTCAACAGCCCAGGGAAACGCCGCTGGAATGCGGACGAAACGATCCGGATTGGCCAACGGCCATAGTCAATCCGATGGTCGCCAATTGAATATCATGTCGCATCAACACAGTGGCTTTCGTCGCTCCGTTACAGGGATTCCCGGCGAGGGCGGTTTTGGAGCTTGCTGGACGTTGGGGAGGATGGTTTTGCCACTTCGTCATCTTGAATCTGAAGCAGGTAAGCGTTTT
>JAYVSE010000145.1:0-17137 GCA_043775635.1 Planctomycetaceae bacterium
GTAAGTGTCGCCTTTCGCTCCGCGAAAGAGCGCTCTTTCGCGGAGCGAAAGGCGACAATAAAAGACTCTTTCCTTTCGCCGTCAGTTCGTTGTGAACCATGTATGACACCATCATCATCGGCGCGGGGATGAGCGGCTTGGCCGCAGGGATTCGGCTCGCACACTTTGACCAGCGAGTCTGTGTTCTGGAGCGTCACTATACCATTGGCGGACTTAATTCGTTTTATCGTATGGGCGGTCGTGACTATGACGTCGGGCTGCATGCGATGACTAATTTCGCCCGCCAAGGTGATAAACGCGGGCCGCTTGCCAAATTAATTCGCCAGCTTCGCTTTCGCTGGGAAGATTTCAAGCTTGCCGAACAAATCGGATCGTCCATTCGATTCCCTAACGTGTCGCTTGATTTTGGCAACGATATTTCATTACTCGAATCCGAGGTCGCCAAACATTTTCCCCATTGTGTCGATGGTTTCCAAAAGCTTTGTTCAGCACTGTTGGACTATGACGATCTCGATGGCAATAACCCGCTGTTCAATCGCTCGGCCCGCGAGTTTCTTGTCGAGACGCTGCCTGATCCATTACTTCGGGAAATGATCCTCTGCCCGCTGATGTGGTACGGCAATGCCCGCGAAGACGATATGGACTTCGGCCAGTTTTGTATCATGTTTCGCGCCTGCTATCTCGAAGGATTTGCGCGTCCGTTCAAAGGCGTACGTTTGATATTGAAAAACCTGGTGCGAAAGTTTCGCGGTCTCGGCGGTGAACTGAAACTTCGCAGCGGTGTGTCACGAATTCATGTCGCTGGCGGTCGCGCCGTCGGTGTCGTCCTGGATGATGGCACTGAGCTTGAAGCAAAACGAATTCTCTCTTCCGCTGGCACTGTCGAAACGATGCGGATGTGCGATGACATCACAACGCCACAAATCGCCAAAGCGGGCCAGTTAAGTTTCATCGAATCGATTTCGATCCTCGACCGCCAACCCAAAGACTTTGGCTTTGACCGCACCATTGTCTTCTACAATGACAGCGACCAATTTCATTGGCGACGACCGGTCACTGGCCTTTGCGATGCCCGAACCGGTGTGATCTGTTCGCCCAATAATTATCAATACGACGCCGAAGATGGCATGTTGCCCAATGGCGTGATTCGCATCACAACATTGGCTGACCACGATCGTTGGGCTGCGCTGGATGAAACGAAGTATCGCGCCGAAAAAGTTGCTCAGTACGAACAATCGGTAGAGTCATCCGTTCGATTCATGCCCGACTTTCGGCGATACATCATCGATACCGACGTCTTTACACCCAAGACAATTCGGCGATTTACATCTCATGATAATGGTGCCGTTTATGGTGCTCCAGACAAGCAGCTCGATGGCAAAACGCACCTTGAGAACGTCTATTTATGTGGCACCGATCAAGGCTTTGTCGGCATCGTCGGAGCCATCCTCAGTGGCATCAGCATGGCGAATCGTCACTGCATGACATAGCAATAAGTGGGATAGGCTTCCAGCCTGTCAATCGAGAAACGACAGGCTGGAAGCCTATCCCACGAACACAACTTAATTCAAATCGGGGTCGATGTTTGCGTCGTCGCTCAAGTGCCTTTGCAAGTAAGTTGCTCGCTCAATGTTGCGGTCCGAGGCACTGAGTAACTTGCCACGAATCTTCTGCAAATGCGCGGGTTGAGTGTGGATGAACAGCTTGTTGATTGTCTTGACGGAAACGGTATTGATCAGCCCAAGGTTTACGCCCATGCGCACCTTGGATAGCAATTGCATGGTTTCTTCGCTGCTGATTTTCTTTGCATTGCAAAGAATTCCAAGCGCGCGGCTGACGTCGTCATGGATGAATTTCTCGCTGTGTTCGATCATGAACTGGCGGGCCCGACGTTCATAATCGATCAGCAGCGGCACAACCTCTGAAACCTGTTGAATCAGTTCCGTTTCACTTTTACCGAGCGTGACTTGATTGCTGACTTGATAAAAGTCTCCGGTGTTTTGCGAGCCTTCACCAAACAGTCCACGGACCGTAACGCTGATTTTTTGAAGGCTGCGAAAAACTTTATCGATTTGTTGGGTGGCCAACAGCGCGGGTAAATGCAACATGGCGCTGACTCGCATCCCAGTGCCAACATTGGTTGGACAGGCTGTCAAGTAGCCAAACTGTTTGTGATGGGCATAGGTAATGCTACCTTCAAGCAAGTCGTCCAGGCGATTGATGCGTTCCCAGGCAGCGTGCAGGTCGAGGCCGCTTTGCATGACTTGGATGCGAAGATGGTCTTCCTCGTTGATCATCACACTGAACTGCTCACTGGGATCGATCGCGACAGCACGTGAGCCATCGGTTTCGGCTAGTTCACGGCTGATCAATTGGCGTTCGACCAAGAACTGACGATCGACTTCGGAAAGTTCATCGACATCGACATACCGAACCTCAGCCCAATCTTCGAGCTTGTCCATGCGAGCCCGTACCGTCCGCTCGATGCTCAGTCGATCTTCGTCGCTGCAGCGCCGAATGAAAGGAAAGTCGGCCAGATTGCGGGCCAGTCGAATTCGACTGCTGATGACGATGTCCGATTCCGGTCCTGTACCGCGCAGCCACTCACCACACTTGGTCGCCAACACATCGAAAGCTTGATCGCGTAGCACGCTAGAGAACTCCCACCGCCATGTACAAACAATTCCCCGATTGTCGTCGTTTGAACAAAGACGCGAAATGCCGGGTCCAAGATTTTGTCAAAGCGAACTAGACATTTTCATCAGCCCAGGTAACGGCTTTACCCATCAACTGGCTGTTCCAGGCACCGGATCGCATCGCGAATTTCGGAAGCCTTTTCATAATCCTCGCGTTCGACTGCTTCTTCCATTTGGCGGCGAAGCTGGATCAATTCAGCCTGGGAATCGGCAGAAACCGCGACTCGGTGAGGTCGCTTTCCAACATGATTGATGCCGTCGTGGATGTTCGTTAACAACGGTTCCAGCTCGGCTTGGAAATGCGTGTAATCGTAGGGACAGCCCAATCGCCCCGAATTTCGGAATTCGAAAAAGCTAATGCCACAAACCGGGCACTCCTTCCGGTCGGTTTCCTCGGTCGCCGAAGCTGCCCCAAGTTTCAACTGTTTCACCAAGGCCCCGGCGACCGTGGCGGACGGACTTGGTGAACTCTGTGTCAAAAAAGCTTTGGCATGCTCTTCACAAAGGTGCATAACCTGTGGCCCGTCTGCCCCTAACACCTCGGTGATGTGGAAAGTTGCCGGTTTTTCACAGTGTTGACATTTCATCGGAATTCACAGAATCGTTTGTGAAGAAGCGGCTAATCAATACTACGAATTCTAACGGTGAGCGTGCTAGTGTCAACGATCGCAAGGAGTGGCAATCATCGCGGAGTAGGCGCGATACCCTGGGCCGGGTTACCATCCGGGCCGACTAATCGTTCTCACTTTTAACCAGATTCAAATGCAAAAAACTAAGGTTGCAATCGTAGGCATGGGAACCGTCGGAACCGGGGTGGCAAGACTATTGCTTGACCACGGAGATCGGACGGCTCGCCATGCTGGTCGAACTCTTTGGCTCGAAAAAGCCGTGGTTCGCGACCTGACGAAAGATCGTGGCATCGAACTGCCTGAAGGCGTTGCCAGCGATAACGTCGATGATGTGATCAATAATCCCGAAATCACCGTGGTTGCGCACCTGATCGGCGGATTGGAGCCCGCCCGTACGATCATGTTGCAATTGCTCGAGGCGGGCAAGGACATTGTCACCGCGAACAAGGCGTTGCTTGCCGAACACGGGCCCGAACTGTTCGCTGTGGCCCGAAAACTTGGTCGCACGATTGCCTTTGAGGCATCCGTGGCGGGTGGAATCCCAATTATCACCAACATTTCGCAATGCCTTTCCGCAAATCGCATCGAATCGCTCGAAGGAATTTTGAACGGCACGAGCAACTTCATTTTGACGCAAATGGACCGCAACGGGACGCCCTACGCCGATGCAGTTCGCCGAGCCCAAGAACTTGGATTCGCGGAAGCGGATCCAGCGATGGACGTGGACGGAACCGACGCGGCCCAAAAACTTGCGATCCTGGCGCATTTAGCCTTCGGTGCGGATATCAAATGGCAACAAATCCCTCGCGTTGGCATCGATCACATCGAACCTGATGACCTGCGGTATGCCGCACAGCTTGGCTATGCGATCAAGTTGCTTGCCGAAGCAAAGCTTTCTGACGGTACGATGCTCGATTTGCATGTGTCACCGACGCTGGTACGCCGCCGCACGCCGCTGGCCGAAGTACAAGATGCATTCAATGCGGTTCGTGTCGTTGGCGATGCCGTGGGTCCGGTTTTTTATCATGGTCTTGGTGCTGGCCAAATGCCGACCGCTTCGGCAGTCGTTGCTGACATTATTGACACGGCAGTCGGGCGCACCCGTTTGACCTTTGAAACACTCGAACCGTTCTCGACAACGTCGGCACCTCGCGTCAGCTTGCGTGACAGCGACGAATTGCCCGGCCGGTTCTATTTCAGATTTCGGGTCAAAGATCACCCTGGAACACTGGCCGCAATCACCGGAGTCTTTGGCAAACACAAACTCTCCATCGCTTCCGTGATCCAGCATGAAAGCGACGGCTCCGGAGAAGCGGACATGGTTCCCCTGGTAATCATGAGTCACGAAGGTCCCGAGGGATTTGCACGCCGCGTCGCCGAAGAAATCGAATCGTTGGGTGTGGTCAGCGGTCCTGTCATGCGAATGAGAGTGAAGGCCTAACGAGAAACAATTTTTCGCACGATTGCCTGACCAAAATATTTCGACCGGGCTACCGTTCGTGTCGTAGACTCAAACGCGGTCCAGCAGCGTCCGCCACTGTTCGTAGGCGCCAAACGCATGGAACAAGTGAGCATCTCCGGCGTAATCGGCACAAGCGGACATGATTGAAGTCTTCGAACTGACGAAATCCTACTCTGATCTTCATCGAGGTACCTTCGTCGCCGTTGATCGAGTTAGCTTCCAAGTGAGCCCAGGCGAAATATTCGGTTTACTCGGTGCAAATGGCGCGGGTAAAACGACGGTTCTAAGAATCATCAGCACCGTGCTACGACCCTCTTCCGGTACCGTGCAAGTCCTCGGATACGACGTCGTTACGCAACCCTCCGAAGTTCGTTCTCGAATCGGCTTTGTAAGCAACAATACCGCGATCTATGACCGCATGACGGCCCGTGAAATGGTCGAGTTCTTCGGTCGGTTGCACCGCATGTCAAACGAACAACTTGCCGAGCGAATCGAAACTCTCTTTAATCAATTGCGAATGAACGATTTTCGCGATTGCCCAGGATCGAAGATGTCGACTGGGATGAAACAAAAGGTCTCGATCGCACGGGCGCTTGTTCACGACCCGCCAGTTTTGGTGTTTGATGAAGCGACACTTGGCTTGGATGTGATGGTCGCCCGGAATTTGTTGGCGGTCGTTCGTTCACTTCGCGACGCTGGCAAGTGTTTGATATTTTCAACGCACGTCATGAGCGAAGTCGTACGACTTTGTGACCGAATTGCGATCATGCATCAAGGACGCATTCTCGATTCCGGTTCGCTCGAACAACTTCGTTCGCGGCACGGTGAAGATGACCTAGAAGAGCTGTTCTTTTCGCTGCTTTCAAAATTCGAATCCGACAATGATGGCGAGGGTCGACCGCTGCTGCAATCGGCTGTTGCCATTCCTGCAGGCGGGCTCGCGCTATGAATTTAAACGTCCAAAACGATGATGAAAACGTCGACCCCCAAGAATATTGTGAGAGCCAAAAGCCGCGATGGTCTAATGTTTGGTTGATTTTCATGCGTGAAATGCGCGATCAACTTCGCGACCGGCGAACATTGTTCACCATTGTCGTGATGCCGATCCTGCTGTATCCGTTGGTGGGAACCCTGTTGCTTCAAATTGCACAATTCAGCCGCGAGTATCCAACCGTCGTCTGCGTAGTTGGCAGCGAGAATTTGGAAGGGCTTCCGCCGTTCATTGAAGAAGGCAAGTTTGCCGCGAGTCTCGTCGATGCCAAACAGCCGCTCGAACTTGTCAAATACAGGTGGGACGAATTCGCGGATCGCGATAGCTTGACCACCGCCGCTGAGAAATGGGTTCGCGATAGTGTCTATGACATCGTGATCGTCATGCCCCCAGAAATGGCGGATGGTCTCGTCCAGACAACGGTTGATACAGACGCAGTACCAAACGCTACTGCGATGCTTTCCCCAACCGCTGCTGATGTTGAGATCATTTTCAACGTTGCCTCGGATCAGTCGTTGGTCGCACGGGACCGTGTGGCGAATATTCTGAATGGTTGGCGAGATGCGTGGGTCTCGATTGTGTTCAAGTCACGCGACATCGATCCAGCGCTACTTCGTCCGTTCGGAATGGTGCCCAGAGACATTGCACCGACCAGCGTTCGCGAAGCGGCGTTCTGGGGAAAAATGTTGCCGTTCGTGATGCTGGTCTGGGCAATGACCGGTGCTTTCTACCCAGCCATCGATTTGGTAGCTGGCGAGAAAGAACGTGGGACGCTCGAAACCTTGTTGTGCAGTCCCGCGCTTCGAGGCGAAATCGTCTGGGGTAAGCTCGCTGCTGTGACTTGCTTTAGCATGCTGACGGCCATCCTCAACGTTAGCAGTATGTTGATTACCAGTGCGCTAGTATTTCGCCAAATGGGCGCGGGGACGATGAGCGCATTCGCTGCACCACCTCTGGCACCTTTGCTTTGGCTCCTCGTTGCTCTCGTTCCCCTGTCAGCGTTATTTAGCGCCGTAGCCCTTGCCGTCGCGGCGATGGCGAAGAGCAGCAAAGAAGGTCAGTACTACTTAATGCCATTGATGATGGTGACGTTGCCGCTAGTGTTACTGCCACTCATGCCAGGCACGACACTGAGCATGGGAACCAGTTTGATCCCCGTCACCGGAATGTTTTTAATGGTTCGAGCTTTGGTCGAAGGACAATACGCGTCAGCACTTTGGCACTTTCCCATGGTGTTTGGCGTAACGACCGGCGCTTTGTGTTTGGCCGTCCGCTGGGCTCGTCGGCAATTCGAGACCGAATCCGTATTGTTCGCCGGTGGTGAACAGTGGGAGTTGTCACAATGGGCGCGGCGACTTTGGCAAGATCGCGAACCAACGGCAACACCCGTTCAAGGATATTTTGCGGCCGCAATCATTTTGATTGCTCTGTTCTTCGGTAAACTCGCCGTTACGTCAATGCCGCAAACCTTTGCTGGAATCGCGCAGCTAATCAGCGTACCGCAGATCGGTTTAATTCTTACTCCGACCCTTTTATTGGCGATCGTTTGTACCCGCTCCGTACGTAAGAGCTTACGACTCACCCTACCCCAATCGCTGTTGACATTGCCGATGGCGGTATTGCTTGGGGTCACGATGCATCCGATTTACGTTCTGCTGGCAAGCTGGATCAGTGCCGTGTATCCAATCAGCGATACAGCCATTGCGGCAATGAAACCGTTCACGGAACAAATAGGTGCGGCACCGTGGCTGTATGTTGTCTTGCTGATGGCTGTTTTGCCAGCAGTTTGTGAAGAACTTGCCTACCGTGGCTTTATGTTCGGTGGTCTTGTTCGCCAAGGTTCCCCGTTTCGTGCAATCCTGGTCACATCCGTCGTGTTTGGGATTTCCCACGGTGTCCTGCAACAGTCGATTTCAGCAACATTGATGGGCTTGGTCCTTGGTTGGGTTGCATTCCGCTCAGGCAGCGTGCTACCCTGCACGCTGATTCACGTTACCAACAATGCGTTATCCGTTTCGCTTAGCCGAGTCGCCGAACTTAACTACCGCGGGCTGGAGCTATTCATTCGGACGACAGCCGATGGTCCTGAATATCAACCGATCTGGACAATGATTGCCGGGTGCATTGCGCTGTCCTGCTTGCTGTATTTCACGTTTCATCGATCTCACGCAGCGATCGAAAAGCGAAACGCACCGTCACCCGAATCTTGCGTCGGTTCCTTCGCGGTGTGATAATCCTCGACGTCGCTGATTCTAAGTTCGAGTTTTGCACTTTTCGAGCGGCGAAGCGGCTCATTGTAGAACAATTGTCCTCAATTGTTCCGTGGGAGCGCTCGATCCTGGGTATCAAACAATTGAGGACAATTGTTCTACAATGCTCACGTTGCGAGCTTTTTGACATGCAAAAAGTGAAAAACTCGAACTAAGTAACATTTCAGCAGCTTTGCATCAACAAGAGATATTGATGACGGATTTTATGTCTAGCACACCGTCATTAGCATCATCCAGCATTCGATATCGAGTTATTGGGGTCAGCGCCGTCATGGCGTTCTTCCTCTACCTGGACCGCGTCTGTTTGGGCGAAGTCATCAAACTTGAATCGTTTTTACTCGACTTCGCTCCCTCCCTGGGAATGGACGGCGATGTCGTTTTAGATTTAGCCAAACGTGATTTGGTACGCGCTAAAATTGGCGAAGTCCTTGGTGCATTCTTTTTCACCTATGCATTTTTTCAAATTCCAGCAGGCTGGGCGAGCGACCGGTTCGGTGGCCGCGTCATGCTTCCAATTTACATCGTCGGCTGGTCGCTGATGACCGCGTTGACGGGATTGGCAACGACGCTACCCGGCCTACTGATGGCCAGATTGGGCCTTGGCCTGACGCAAGCGGGTGCCTATCCCACATCGGGTAGCGTGATTCGAAAATGGTTCCGTTCTGAGAACCGCTCGATGGCAAGCGGATGGGTGGCGATGGGCGGACGCCTAGGCGGCGCGACCGCACCGTTTCTTACCACGCTGCTAATTCTGCAAATCGGCAGTTGGCGGACCGTGCTGGTCATTTATGGACTGGTCGGATTTGTTGTCGCCGCGGCCTATTACGGTATCGTCCGCAATCGCCCCAAGGACCATCCAAGGATCAGCGACAGTGAGGTCGCGATCATCGGTGAACCCAAAGACAATCATCGCAGTGAGCTCAGCGATATCCTGCCAATGCTTTGGGCTTGCTGTAAAAGCCGTACGCTTTGGCTCACTTCGCTAGTTCAATTCTCGACCAACGTCGGCTGGGCATTTTTGATAACTTGGCTACCAACGTTCTTGAAAGATAAAGGAGTCGACAATGTCACAGGCGGGTTAATGGTCTCGATTATTCTGGCGGTTGGCATCCCAGGGCAACTCGTCGGCGGCTGGATTGGTGATCGCTCCGTCATCAAGTTTGGCTTGAGATGGGGGCGAGTGTTGCCGGTTTCAGCCGCCAGTATTTTGGCTGGATCTGCCTATTTGACTTGCATTGGTCTCGATTCCGTTTGGTTGATCGTGATTTGCTGCGCGACGGTTTCATTGATGACTGACGTCAGCGTGCCGTCCTTTTGGGCGTTAATGCAAGACATCGGCGGGCGAAACACCGCAAGCATCTTCGCCTGGTCGAATATGTGGGGGAATTTTGGTGCAGCGCTAACGTCAACCGTACTGCCGTTGTTGGCGGCGCTTGGGATGTCATGGGGATTTGGCAACACGTTCATGTTCGTGTTTCTAGGAGGCGCCTATTTCGTTAGCGCCATGGCTGTGCTGGGCATGGATGCGACGAGGGTTGTCCAATCCCCCAAGGTCGTTGCGGGAGTCCAGGCCTTGCAGTGAATCAACGGCCCGCTAGCCGCGGGCATCGCGTCCGTTAGAGCCTTGTAAGGCCCGAGGCTAGCGCCTACGGTTCACTCAGATTACTTAAGTCCACGCCATTCCAGGCAAGCTGGGTGATGGCCGAAGGTCCTTTTAAATTTACGGGGTATAGAAAAACAGGCTAAAAGCCTGTCCTTCTGACCAAAGAATGCAAAAAGATTTGGTAACAACTGCGTGCTCTCGTCGCTTAGCAGGTTGTCAATGGTTAGGACCGCAAAGAATTCAATTCTGGAATTTTGCCGATCGAGCCATGTAACCTTCAAAAACAAGCCAAAAACTGCAGGGAACATCATGAAAAGAAAATCTTTAGCTAGCGAACGTCGCGACAATAAAAGCCGGACGAACGTCAACAAACGTATCAAATTCGAATTGTTGGAAGATCGCAAATTTATGGCCGCAGACGTTGTCTTTGACAACTCAACCGGCACTTTGTACCTGGAAGGATCCGACGCGTCGCGAGACTCGGCAATCGTCCGTATCGATAACAAAGGAACTTTGTCGCAGGCCGATGACCAAGTCGTTTACAGCTTGAAGTGGACTGCGGGCATCAGCGCGGGCGAATTTTTCGGATCCTATAACCGCGCGGCGGTCAAGTCGATCGTCTTCAACGGTTATGCCGATAACGACAAATTCAACAATCTGACTTCGATTCCGTCAGCAGCCGATGGCGGTGCGGGCAACGACATTCTGCTCGGTGGCTTTGGAAACGACGTTATTTTCGGAGGCGACAATAACGATTATATCGACAGCCGAACCGGCAACGATTCACTCTACGGTGGCGCTGGCAACGATACCATTTTTGGAGATAAAGGTAACGACAGTCTGTTCGGCGGTTCAGGCACCGATTTCTTGTTCGGTGGTGCTGGTGCCGATTCACTTTTCGGTGAAAGTGGCAACGACTGGCTTGACGGAGGAGCAGGCATCGAAGTGCAAATGCATGGCGGTACTGGAATTGATACATTCATCGACGATACGAAGAGCTTCCCAGGAGGCGACTTCACATCAACAGACAAATGGTCGACTCAGCATTCGGACGCTGCAATGTTCGATTACAACGTCGCCAACGACAGTTTGCGTTCTTCACAAAGGCTGCAGGCCTACTTAAATTCGAAACCAAATCCCAATCCAACGCCAGTTTCCTTGAACAGTGCCGTGTTGGCTTTCGCACAAGGTAAGCTGGGCCAAAAGGTTGGTGATGGTGGTTGCACACGATTGATCGAAGCCGCTCTTGAATCTGTCGGTGCCAAGCCGGGAGAAAATCTTAACTCACCTGGCTTTTATGTTTGGGGACGTTTGCTGGTTGCAGGTGAAGCGATGACGCCCGGCGACATCATTCAATTCGCTCCTGGCACCACGTTTCAAACTCCAACTTCATCCCTGTGGATGGACTCGCTCTTTGGACACGCGGCGATCATCGAATCGGTCAATGGCACGACCATTACCATGCTCAATCAAAACATGGCTGGCAGTCCAGTGATCCGCACTACCGTCGACTTGGCTACCATTACTGCCGGATCGTTTGCTGTTTACCGTGCGGTGCCAAAGTAGTTGAACACCAGTATTCAGTTTTTTAGTTTTTCTCGTTTTTTCTTGTTCCCTGGCTCTGCCAGGAACGGAGTGGTAAACGTTGGAACCATCTTCGCCAGTAACGGTCACCTCTGGCTCAACGAAAACTTTACCTGATTGCAACGCCATCGACGTTAAATAGAAAGTGGCTACGCATTCAACCGAATTCGAGCACGGCTTTCGCTTGCGGCAATGGTAGCGATAATGGTCCCCTATGAGCCAGGCCGCCATGCAAAATCTTGAAGAGATCGTTCGTCAATCATCGCGACATGTTTTCGCGTCGCTCGTTCGTGCGCTGGGCGATTTTGACTTGGCTGAGGATGCGATGCAGGAAGCGTTTGCTTCTGCAATGACTCAATGGCCGGTAGATGGCGTGCCTGAAAGTCCGGTGGCTTGGCTCGTTTCTGCCGGTCGCTTCAAAGCGATTGATCGGATTCGACGAGCGGCGAAACTCGGCGAAATGGCGGGAGACGTCGCAAAACGTATGGATGGAATCGGTCGTTCGAACGAGGCGAAAAATTCGCATGCGATTGAAGACGATCGACTGCGTTTGATCTTCACGTGTTGTCACCCCGCGATCGACCCAACGATTCAAGTGCCGCTAACGCTGCGTGAAGTATGTGGATTGACAACCGAGGAGATTGCCAGTGCGTTTTTGACCGAGCCCAAAACGATGGCGCAGCGTTTGGTTCGCGGTAAAGCGAAAATTCGCGATGCGAAGATCCCGATCGAGATTCCCGAGCTCGGCGAACTGCCAGCGCGACTCGATAGCGTGTTGTCAGTAATTTACTTGATCTTCAACGAAGGCTATTCTGCGTCGCGTGGCGAGTCACTGACGAGAACGGATCTGACCAGCGAAGCGATTCGGCTCTGCAGGTTGCTCTTATGTTTGCATGAAGACAGCGAAGTACGAGGACTACTGGCTCTAATGTTATTGCATGAGTCTCGTCGTCAAACCCGCACGGATTCTGCAGGCGATATCGTCTTGCTGGAGGATCAAGACCGGTGCCGCTGGAATCAAGTGATGATTCGAGAAGGGAACGTGCTGGTAGAGCAATCACTACGCAGCGGCCGGTTCGGAATCTACACACTTCAAGCCGCCATCTCTGCTGTCCATGCTGAAGCGAAGACACCAACCGATACCGACTGGTCGCAGATCATTGCACTTTACGATGTATTGCTTCGAATCACGACCGGCCCCGTCGTCCAGCTCAACCGCGCCGTTGCTATCGCGATGCGAGATGGACCCGAAGGCTGGCTGGCGATCATTGACACGATTCTTCAACGCGGCGAACTCCATCAATACACACTGGCTCACTCAGCCCGAGGCGAATTCCTGTTACGTTTGGGCAAGAACGACCTTGCCCGCGACGCTTTTCAAACCGCGCTGGGATTAACTAGCCAAGCTTCCGAGCTACGATTTCTCGCGAAAAAGCTCGCGAAACTGTAGGATAAGCTTCCAGCCTTTTTATACCTTACAAGTTTCAATAGTTCTGGCCCCATGCCAGCTTGCTGGTATGAACCTAAGTTTTATTGTTAGAAAACGCGGCAACTACCACCACCCCAAATCTCCGCTGCACGCAGCCTATGGCTGGGCTGTTAAAAACTTGGTATTGACACGGAATTTAATAGCGAAATTTCGAATCGATATTGTTCCGACCGGATGCTACGACGGGGCTCATCCCCGTCGGGCTATAATCACAACCAGAAGATGCTGGCCGAGCGAGCCTCGCCACCATGCGGCTTGTCCGCGTGGAGCGCTTATCAATCGTTATACGCATCGCTGCACGATCATTTTCTGATCATGGCCCGACGGAGACAAGCTCCGCCCGCGGCCAGCGTCATTTCTTCTTCGCTATCTGGTTGTGATCGCGGCCCGACGGGGACAAGCCCCGCACGCGGCAAGATTATGGAATTAAACTTGCGAAAAGGCTTCTTACTAGGCAGCTTTTTGCGATTGGCCGCCGCAAAGACTTTGGTAAAAGCGGTTGCGAGCAATCAACTCCTCATGACGTCCGCTGTCCTCGATTAGCCCGCCTTCCATCACGATAATTCGGTCGGCCATGGCAAGCGATGAGGGACGATGGGTGATTAATATTCCCGTACGGTCAACCAGGAATTTTGCCAGCGCTTGATGAATAAGATGCTCGCTTTCAAGATCAATTTGGCTGGTCGCTTCGTCGAGAATCAAAATGTCGGGGTTGCGAAGAAACGCGCGTGCGAGCGCAACTCGCTGCATTTGGCCACCCGATAATCGAGCACCACGATTGCCTAGTGTCGTTGCATATCCTTCGGGAGTTTTGGTGCGTATGAAGTCATCCGCGAAGGCCATTTTTGCGGCTTTGACGACATCATCGAAAGTGGCTGATGGGCTTCCATAGCGAATATTGTTTTCAATCGTATCGTCGAACAATGTGGTTCGCTGCGTAACCAATCCGATGCGCCGGCGGACATCGCGAATTCTGATTTCATTCAATGGCACATCATCGAACATCACTTGACCCTGTTGAGGATCATCGAACCGGCAGAGCAACCCAACGATCGTACTCTTTCCTGAACCGTTAGGCCCGACGACGGCAATGGTTTCGCCGTGGCGAATCGTTAAGTCGATTCCGTTCAGTACCGATGGTCCTGCCGGATAACGAAAATGAACGCCCGCCATTCGGATCACACGGTGTGGCCGGTTCACGGTCCGAGCATGTTCGGGGTTCCGTACTCGAATCGGTCGATCGATCACTTCGTACAATCGCTCGGACGCAGCCATGCCACGTTGTAAATTGCTCCAAACTTCGGCCAGTTTTCTGGCTGGGTCGGAAGCCCCAATCAAGAAGCCGAAGAACAGTAATATTTCGCCAACTTCGAGCGGCCTGATGCTCATCCGAAGTCCAAGCAAATGGGTTTCCTGATTGACAACAAGGTAGCCACCAGCCAGGATCGCAAGGCAGACCACGGCGGTCCCAAGGAATTCGGAGGCACCTCGCGCGGCCGTGCTGTAAATCGCCATCTTCATCGAGCGACGATAGTAAGTTTGTAAGCCGCGGCCAAAACGCGACCGTTCTGCGCCTTGAGTGTTGGAGGCCTTGACCAATCGAATGCCCGCGAACGCTTCATTGAGCATTCCGTACATTTGGCTCATTTCATCCATCACGCGTTTGCTCGCTCGCCGAATCGCACCCGATAGATGATGAGTGATCAAGGCAACAAAGGGCAACACAACGAGTACGAACAACAGCAGCCGCCAACAAACAAATGCGGCCCCACCAACACAGACAACCATTTTTAACGGCTCACGGACCAATCGCCCCAACAGCGTATTGATGCCGTTGCTGATATGACCGACGTCGTTCGTCATTCGACTGGTTAGCTGCGATGATCCTGTGTCACTAAAGCCATCCAGGTCAAGTTGCAACGCATGGCGGAAAAACATCCCACGAACTGCCATCGTCGTGCGTTCCGTAATGACCTGCACAATGAGCAAATTAGCGGACAGCGCAACCAGTTTGACGACGGTACCGAGCATCAGCAGGCCGATAATCGCAAGCAGCGTCGGGTAAGGCTTCTGAGGAGCGTATGCGTTGACGCTTGGCTGTATCCATTTCAACCAATCTATCGAAGCCACGATCGCGTTGAGCTCAAGAAGAGCATAGCGAAGCTCCATCTCTAAGCCGGACCGCACCTCGGGCGCAGCATTCATAATGGCCAACCGTTGTTCGTCGACTAAGAGTTCCTTGCGCTCGAGTTTTTCAGTTGATTCGGCGATCTTGCTTGCAATATATTGCGGCAGACTATGCCCTTTGAAGACGACCTCGACTAACGGATAGAGCGCTCCGATATTTAGGCCCCAAAGCATAGCAACAATCATCGAGGTGAAGATGCAAGCCACCAACGCAGCCCGTTGCTTGGCTGCGATGCGCAAAATACGTAAGAAATCCTTCATAGCTGACTGTCATCCCTGACGAAGTTGTTCGACCGCTTGGATATAGCCAAATGAGCGGCCAGAATCCAGGCTGAATCGGGAGATTCAGGCTGATTCAGTCCAAATCCAAAACGCTATCATGGTCCGTCGCGTTTTCGGCTGGTTTGCGATGCTGAGTCCGAAGCTGAGCCATCGTTTCTACAATCGCCTTGGCATGGAAACCCGTCGCAGCCTTTAAGTCACCGTTCGTTTTCGCGATCTTTGCGTCCGCCAACATCGCGTCAACAACCTTCCAATCAACCATCCATTTTCGTTCCGCAGACGCTTTTTTTAACGCATCCAGCACTCCTGTCAGTCGTCCCAGCAACTCGGTCGTCGGCTTCGCAGAATAGCAGCGATACGGTGCCGAACGGCTCGTTTTCCTGGGTGGCGAGTCGCTACCCATGGTTGTTTTTGACAGCCGGGCCGCCTTTGACAGGGTTGACTTTGATATCCGGACAAACTGAAACACTGCCACGGCGGTTGCTATCAAACCAAGCATTGCGGCAACAACCATCGGCCCGATGTTGCGCGTGAGCCCCAACACGAGAGCGGCGACAAAGCAAAGAATGGGTGCCGCCACCATTAAAATATGCATCGGATTGGTGTTCAGCCCAACCATTCTAGTGCTGTGGGAGTCTGATTGGGGTGCCTCAAGAATATGAACGATAACCAAGGTCGTATTGTCCGGCCCGCCACGCAGGTTAGCGAGATCAACCAACACGCGAGCCGCGAGTTCTGGCGTCAACGATTCAAGCAACGGCCCGATTTCGTCATCCTCCACTTGGCCCGTTAAGCCATCGCTACAAACCAGGAAGCGGTCGCCTTTTTTAATGGGAAAAGGGCCCTCAATGTCGACCATCACTTCGGCTGACGGACCTAGCGATCGCGTGATCACGTTTTTAGGAATCGACTGGCTCAGGGTACTGTTGGGCAGTACTTGACCCGAAGCATGCATTTCCCAGACGAGACTATGGTCGAAGGTAAGTTGCTCAAACTTTCCATCTCGGACTCGATACACGCGACTGTCGCCAACATGGGCAACTAGCACACCTTCCGGAAGAATCGCAATCGAGCTGGCGGTAGTCCCCATGTTAAAGAATTCGGGGTTTTCCTGACCTCGCCGATGAATATCCGCATTGGCCTCTTGAACGGCCAAGCGCAGCGCGGTGGCCGCGTCAAGTGTCGATTGCTTCAGATAATATTGCGAAATTGACTCTGCGGCCATGCGGCTGGCCAATTCGCCCGCCGCGTGTGCGCCCATGCCATCGGCAACCACAAACAAGTGCCCTCTTCGCGCAAAGCGTTCCGCCGAATCAGCGGGTAACGTGGCGAAAGAGTCTTGATTATTGGCGCGCCGCATCCCAATGTCTGTCAGCACTGCGACGTCAATTCCAGCTTTCCAGGTTTCAGACACGATCCGCACGGGGAGGCAGGGGGTAGGTTAGATCGATACGAAGATTTCGGCCCACAGCGTCATGCTTGGGAGCCGCAAGGGGCCATTTGCAACATTGCTAAACCGTAAGTATGCCTGGACGCACCACTTCCAACTAGAACCCATGATAGAAATCCTTGAGAAGATTCTTGGCAAGTAACCCGACGGAAAACACTGGGACTTGGTAACCGGTCGGGAAAGAATTACGATTTCGAGGTGGATAGCGGTTGTTTTTTGGGTTCCACGACGCTCCGCGTCCTGAAAATCGCGACTCAGCAAAATGAACAGTTTTAGCTGTACGGCGTGAGGCCCGAGTCGCCGAATGGCTCGCGCCATACCGCTAAATTATCGTTCACGGCGTTGGGCTTGTCCTGGGCTGTTAATAATTTGGTATTGTGAGCTAAGAAGCCTTTGCGCAAGTTTAATTCCATAATCTTGCCGCGTGCGGGGCTTGTCCCCGTCGGGCCGCGATCACAACCAGATGGCGAAGAAGAAATGACGTTGGCCACGGG
>JAYVSE010000146.1:0-50018 GCA_043775635.1 Planctomycetaceae bacterium
TCTCCGAGCTCGCTCTTGCTGACTGATCTGCGAGCTCGGAGAGCACGCCTACTATTTTTGGCGTGGCTTCCCACGCGAGCAAGAAAATGGGAAGAGCAAGAAAATGGGAAGGGGTGCGCCGGGATAAAACCGGTTTTGGATAGAGAATGAAAGTTTCTTACGAAGAACGACTAGGCTAGGATCTTTCCGGGCGGACGGGTTGGCACGCCCAAGTGAATCGATTGACATGCACCCCCGATTTCCAGGAACTCCAATCCGCTCGCCTCGACTTTCGCCCGAGATTCCGGAATGTCTAACAGAATGGTAGTCGCTAGTCGGCTTGGCAAGCGATGCTAGCTTCTCAGCGGCGTTTTGCTTCCGCCCGGAAGATTGGTCCTCGGTGGTTGTCACGGCAACGATCCCAAGACCGTGTTCGCCGAGTTATGCAAGATCGTTGGTGAAGTCGTAGAGCTTTACGCAAAAGGTGGTCCCTTGCCACCACCCGATTCCAATTACGACGGGCCCAGCCAAAAGCAATCTATAACTAGTTAAGTTACTCGGAATTAAAAAACCGGCTGTCCGGGAGAATATGACGTTTGTCTATTCGTATAGTTTAAATAGTCCCGAATGGTCAATGTCTCCGAGTTGCATTTCGTCGACGAGCTTTTCCCACTGCTGAAGAGAATTGTTTAGCGTTGGGGACTGTAGTCCGACTGAGCGGGCCAGTTCGCACATCAACCGAACGTCTTTTAGTTGCAACGCGGCGCGTCCACCGGCAACAAAATCACGCCGCACGATCCGATCTCCATGCAGGTCAAGAATTCGACTGTCGGCAAAGCCGCCCAACATCGCACCGCGCGCGGCGGCGGCGTCAACGCCCGCTAGTTCCACCAAGCGAAGAGCTTGGGCAACTGCATCAATGGTTTGCGCGACTATCAATTGATTCGCGAGCTTGGTCACCTGACCTGATCCACTTGGCCCAAGATGCGTGACGCGTTTTCCAACGGTTTGGAGGATCGGCAACGCCCGCTTAAAATCTTCAACCGTACCTCCTGCCATGATCGACAGCGATGCTGACTCAGCACCGACTTGACCACCGGAAACCGGCGCATCGACCCAGTTGGCTTGACCTGAGAAACGGCGTGTCTCTGCGACTCCTGTGGTACCAAAATCAATGATCAAGGATCGTTGGTCGAGTTCGTCATGAAGGCCACCGGGTCCAAAGACGATTTCTTCGACGACGTTGGTCAAGGTCAGGTTGATGCAGATCACTCCGGAACCGACCGTTCGTGCCAACTCAGGAAGCGATGACGCTCGCTGCATACCGAGCGCAACGGCGGCATCGGCGCGGCTTGGCGTGCGGTTCCAAACAATGACTTTCGCTCCTGCATTAGCCAAATGCCTTGCCATGTGGGAGCCCATATTACCCAGGCCAACGAATCCAATCGTTTGGCCGCTCAGTGACGCATTCATCAACCACTCGCAAATTGGCTATAGTGTCGGATCAAATAATTAGGCAACGAACAATCAACCAAAACTCATCGGTATTATCGCATGAAAATTGTTATTACGGGCGGCGGCGGGTTCCTGGGCTCGATGCTGTGCGAGCAATTGCTGCGGCAGGGCAAGCTCACTGGCCCCGGAGGGTCGCCGGTATCGATCGAACGAATTGTCTTGCTTGACGGGATTTTCAAGACCATCCCAACGGACGCTCGTGTCACGCAGACTGAATGTGACATCAGCGATCGCGATGCCGTGTTTGACAGCGTTGGTACTGACGCTGAAGTTGGGATCTTTCATTTGGCATCGATGGTCAGCGGTGAATGCGAACAACGGTTCGATGATGCCTTGCGCGTGAACCTTGACGGAGGCCGGAACGTTTTTGAAGCGGCGCGGCGTGCGGCTGGCAGACCACGCGTCGTCTTCGCTAGTAGTATCGCATGTTTCGGTGGCGATGACATGCCCGCCAGTTTTTCAGATCGATCCAAGCAAATGCCGCAAACGACTTACGGGATGACCAAGGCGATTTGCGAGTTGCTGATCAATGACCATTCTCGCAAGCAGCATTTTGACGGTCGCTCGGCTCGCTTGCCGACGGTGATTGTTCGCTCAGGCAAGCCAAACGCGGCGGCTTCGAGTTGGGCCAGCGGCATGTTTCGCGAACCGCTTGCAGGTGACGCATGCATGCTGCCGATTCGGCGAGATCAACAACATCCCATGACGGGATATCGGACCGTGATCGATTCGCTGATTGCGCTTTACGAAGTCTCGGAGACGCTGCTTGGAAAAGACCGGGCAGTCGGTTTGCCGGCCCACTGCGTGACACCTGTGCTTGCGGAATCGATCACTCGTCAAATTGGCGAAGAAAGAGGTTTGGCCATTGGTCCCATCATCGACGCATTTGACGCTCGTATTCAAGGCATTGTCGATGGTTGGGCGACAGCGGTCGACGGCATGCGTGCAACTCAAATCGGCTTGCCTCACCCGCCCGACCTAAAACAGATTGTGGAACAGTACCTGGATGACTTTGGCTCACAATAAAAGCATGCGAAAACCTACCTCACCCCATTCGATCGTCGAGGCTGCCGGGCTGCTGCTCGTGACTTATGCCGGCAACAATAAGTCCAGGCCGGACCAGTTTTTGCTCATGCGGCATCGCAATCGCTGGGATTTGCCCAAGGGACATTGTGAAACGGGAGAATCGCTGATCGAAACCGCACTTCGTGAAACTGACGAAGAGACCGGAATTCCTGCGGACAATGTTAGCCTCATTGCCGGGTTCTCGTTTTCGCTCGAGTACCCCGTCACCTATGCATCACCGAAAGTGATAACCTTTACCAAGCGGGTCACTTACTTTCTTGGATCCATTACGGCCGCGCGAGCTGTTCGTTGTACCGAGCATGAAGGTTACCAATGGTTCAAATGGTCTCCTCCGCACCGCATTCAAGTTGAAACAATCGACCCATTGTTAGAGGCGGCGGCGGCATTTTATGAACGCGAGCGATTCCTACTGTGAATAATCCAACTCCTCGCGCTGAGTCCGTGCGTGCAAGCCGTCAACGTGTTTATGATGATGCGAGTCGGGCAGCGGTTTGGGGGTTGGGCGTCAATCTGTTGCTGGTGGTAATAAAGCTTAGCGGTGGAATCGTTACCGGCTCGGCCGCGTTGATTGCCGATGCAGTCAATTCGATTGGCGATGTGGCGAGTGCGCTGGCGGTGCGCGGTGCGTTGTATGTCGCTCAGCAGGATGAGGATGAAGATCATCCTTATGGCCATACAAAAGCTGAATCGATCGCAGGTCTAAGCGTTGCGATTGTCGTCGCTTTCTCCGCCGGAGTTTTGGCGCTGGAGACGTTCGATCGTCTAGGCCATGCTCTGAAACCAATCGCCATGTCTGCGGCGATCGTTGCGGGAATATGTGCGTTGATTAAGGAGATCGCGTATCGGTACACTCGGCGAGTTGCCACCGAACTTCGCTCCGCGTCGCTGAGCGCGACCGCTCTCGATCATCGCAGCGACGCTATCGGATCTGCGGTCGTTTCGCTGGCGCTGATTTGCAGTCCGATGCTGGGAGCCGCAGCGGTCTATGTGGATCCCCTAGCCGCAATTTTCGTATGTGCATACTTGATCTATGCAGGCCTCAAAATGTTCACGTCGATCGCTGGCGAGTTAATGGACCAGCAAGCCGACCCAGAAACGATTGAGCGAATTCGTCAAGAGGCAAGCAACGTCAACGCTGTCGCCGAGGTAGAAAAGCTGCGAGTTCGCAAAAGCGGCTTGGAGTTCTTTGCTGAAATCCATATCCAAGTCGACGGACACCTTACCGTTAGCGAAGGCCACCGCATCGGTCACGATGTGAAAGACCGGCTCATGGCCGAAATCCCCCGACTGCGCGACGTTCATATTCACATCGAGCCACACTTCGGATCGCTCGATCAATGAGTGGGATAGGCTTCCAGCCTGTCGCATTGAAAATGACAGGCTGGAAGCCTATCCCACTTCAAAAACCGGACAGTCATTGATCGAACGGTCCTTAGCAAAAACCTATTTGGTCGTTACTGTCGTCACCTTGATCCAATCGAGCAATTGATCTCGCAGCAATACCGTTTTGTTTTTGTGTTGACTGCTCAGATTATGTGATTCGCCTGGGTCGACCTGGAGGTTGTAGAGCTCTGATTCACCCGAGACTAAGTGATGAATCAGCTTCCAATTTCCAAGTCGTATCGCTGCAGAAGGGCGGTGGCCCGATCCGTGGTTATGTGGGTAATACCAAGTCAACGGACGTTCATCGAGTGATTCATCAGCCAGTCCTTTGATCGGTTTCGCTAACGATCGACCGTCAAGATGTTGATCAGGCTGGAGGGGCAAATCACAGAGTTCGAGCAGGGTTGGGTAGAGATCGGGCATGTATCCAGGAACCGATAATTCGCATGGCATGACGGTACCTGGCCACGAGACGAACGTTGGAATCCGTATGCCGCCTTCGTATGTCCAACCTTTGCCACAGCGAAATGGCAGATTGCACGTTGGCCCAGGCTTGTCTTTGCCCAGCGTAGATAAGCCGCCATTATCAGAAGTAAAAATGATGATCGTGCGATCACGAAGTTTAAGTAAATCCAAACTCGTCAATACGCGTCCGATATTCGTGTCAAGATTTTCCATCATGGCGGCATAATCCGCGTTGTCTTGGCGTCCGCGAGTCGATGATTCGAACGGTGCCGGCAAAACCGGCGATTTCCTATCTCCATACTGCGTTAAGATTTTTTGCTTGTACTTGGTTGGCAAACCAACCGGCGGTTCAATCGGTGTGTGGATTGCGTAGTGCCCAACGCACATGAGAAACGGTCGATCCGGATCGCGTTTGTTTAAGAATTCGATTGCACTATCGGTTAGGACGTCCGTCAAATACGCATTTTTATCGACGGCTTCAAAGTCTGGCACATCCCAGATAGACGACTTGCCTTGCTGTCGCTGAAATGGGGCATAGTAAGACGCGGGTTGCCCAGCGCGGTTGACACCCCGTGTCCACTCGAACCCGTGTCTTGTCGGAGCGTCGTCATCGCCTTCACCGAGGTGCCATTTACCGAGGTAGGCCGTTTGATAACCATGAGACTGAAACGCTTCGGCCAGTGTCGTTTCCGCCGATGGAATGGCGACCCCAGAATTGGGATGAATCCAGTCGGTAATCCCAACTCGCTGTGGCACTTTGCCGGTCATCAAAGATGCTCGCGTTGGCGAACAGACAGGATGTCCGGCGTAAAAATCGGTAAAGCGAACTCCGGATTTTGCCAATGAGTCCAGATTTGGTGTTTCGTGAAACGTTGACCCGTCCACACCGATATCGCATCGGCCAAGATCATCGATGAGGAAAATTAGAACATTCGGATGTGCCGGCAAAGTTGCGGTTTCTCCACAACTGACCCCGCCGTGAAGAAACCACCAGACAACCAATATCACTGGAAAGCGAATCGTCACAAGTTTGCTACCTTAGCGCCGATGCTTAGCATCGAATGGTCCTTTATTGTCGTCTTTCGCTCCGCGAAAGAATGGAAGAACGCTCTTTCGCGGAGCGAAAGGCGACACTTATTTACCTCACGATGCTTACTTGAAATCAACGATGTGTATCGCCCAGACGAGACAACGAAATTTCGAGCTTGGCCAATTTTTCACGATCTTCTTTGTCCAACGTGACGTCGTAAAGATTTACCTTTTTGAGGTCAATCATGACTGCTAAAGAGTCGACAAGGGTTTTGCGAAATCCCTCCGATCGCAACAAATGATCTTTGGGAATGGTCCGATCAGGCCAACCGATAGACACCTCGGAAAGTCCATTGATGAACTTGAGGCTGGTAAAGCTTTCGAGAATCATCGGTGTATTGATGATCTTCAAATGCCTAATGGTTTTTCCTTCAAGAGCCAGAAAATCACCGACGTTAGTGCAACTGACATCGAGGGTATCCAAAACTGGGAAGTGTTCCGCTACAGCGGCGAGCACCGTTGCGTCTGCGGCTCCGGCATTGAGTACTGGTTTGTAAGGATTAAAAAAATTCAGTTCGGTTACGCCCGGAAGCGTTGCGGACAATCGGACGGCTTTTCGAAGTTCGGTAGCGTAGCCAATGTCCGAAAGATCGATTCGTCTAAACTTATAGGACTCCGCTTCTGGAGGAAGCGTCAGATTCCCACGAACGTCGGCACCCGCGGAGATTAATTGACCCAACGACTGTGATATCAGTTGTCGATGCTGCGTTTTATCGACACGTGCCTGAGTCGTATTTGACGTGAGCACGGAGCCGAGCAGACCTCCAACAAATGCACACAGCGCGCAGGCTGCAATTGTTTTTCCGCCGCCGCTAGCAAATTTTAATTTTGGCTTCGGACGAAACGGGTAATCGTCAAGGGACGTCTCCACTTGGGGCGCGGGGGCAACGGGCCGTTGCGGAACAACAGGCCGACGGGTGGGGAGGTCGGAAGCGGTTTGAGTTTTTCCGGGAGTGGGATCCATGGGATTGAGTCACTTTTTAAGGAAACGGCAAGCAAAAAGCAGTTGAGCAGCCGTCTACTCGGGTGGGTGGATTGAATAAATGCTAAATAAAGCACGCCGTTACTTTAAGCGAGTAGCGTCTTCAAATCTAGTTATCAAGGCCCCCTCCCCGGCGAAAATAGCTCAAATCGGCCCACTCAAATCGGCCTCTCGCAACTCTAATGACGGCCCCGAGGTCATTGCGGCCAACTGAATCGACGCCCTGCCCTGCTCTTTCTCCAAATAATTGCGACCAAATTTAACGTTCACGTGGTCCCAAGGCAGCTTGTCCATAAGCTCGTAAGGTAGGTGAACCTGTTGTTCCACGTCGATGCCCGCGTCCGCGATCGCCTCCCACCAACGCTCTGGATTGAGGTGCTCTGCCCAACCATCCATCCGCGCACCGCGTTCCCAAGCCAGCCGGATCGCTTTCCCAGTACGTCGGTCACCCCGGCTCAAGACGCCTTCCAGCAGGCTGGTTTCAATGTCGTGGCACTTGATGTTAATGCTACGAATCTTGCGTTTGGTCCACAGGTACTGGTGGGCCCACTGAAAGTATTCGCGGCGCTGCATTCCGTTCCATTGATAAGGCGTGTGGGCTTTCGGGACGAAATTGGAAACGCTGGCGGTCACTTTTGCATATCTTCCGCGGACTTCACGTCCCACCTCTGCGATCCGCTCGGACAAATCCACGATCCCTTCCAAATCGACGGGCCGCTCGCCTGGTAGCCCGCACATGAAATATAATTTCACGCTCTCAAACCCGTTTTCAAAAGCTGCGCGACAGCCCTCGATCAAGTCGCTGTTTTTGATCTTCTTGCGGATTTGTTCACGCATGTCATCGCGCGCGACCTCCGGTGCAAGCGTCAGTGAACTGCGGCGATCGTTGCCGATCAGCTCCGGCAATGTTCGCAACTGCTCGTTCACGCGCAAGCTTGGCACCGTGATGTTCACTCCCAGCGGTCGAAAAACGGAATGCAGCTTTCGCACCAGTGGCTCGAAATGCGGATAGTCACTACTGGATAGCGAAAGAATGCTGATCTCGTTGAACCCCGTATTGCGATAGCTCTCAATCGCAGCATCCACGATCGTGTCCACTTCCCGAATCCGCAACGGTCGCTTGATGACTGTGCTTTGACAGAACCGACACAAATGCGGACAGCCTCGCATGATCTCGATCGCGATCCGATCGTGAACACACTCGATGTACGGCACAATCGGCTTCGTCGGAAGTGGTGTTCCGTTCAAGTCGCTGATTACACTGGGCGAGATCGTTTCCGGTACGTCGGTGCGAGTGCGACAAAGCGATGTGATCCGACCATCACGATACTCAGGTTCGTAGAATCTTGGCACATAGGCATAGGGCAGGTTTCCCGCGATGTTTGCCAGCGCTTCCTCGCGCTGGAGGACGCCTTTTTCGCAAACAAAGAATTGCCCATCGCGAGCGAGAATGCGATCTTTTTCTGCCAACCACGCATCGCAAATTTCGGGCAACGCTGGCTCACCGTCACCCATGATCATGACGTCGAAGAAGTCTGCCATCGGTTCAGGGTTTTGACAACAGGGACCACCGGCGACCACCAGCGGTGCCGTCATCGTACGATCTTTTGCCTCCAGCGGAATGCCGCCTAGGTCGATCATCGTTAGGACGTTTGGCGAGCTGATTTCATATTGGAGCGATAGCCCAACGACGTCGAAATCTGCCAGTGATGTGAACGTTTCCAAGCTATACAGTGGGACGCCGTGTTTTCGCAGCAACGCTTCCATGTCCGGCCATGGTGCAAAAACTCGTTCAGCAACCCAGTCGTGTCGCCGGTTCATTAGAGAATAAAGCACCTGCAAGCCATGATGGCTCATCCCAATCGTATAGGCATCTGGAAAGCCGATACAAAGTTTGCCACGAACCGATCGATGGTCTTTGACAGTGATGTTGCGTTCGCCACCGACGTATTGCCCGGGAGTCTGAACATAGGGCCAGATTTTTGATTCCAGTTTACGGCGTCGTTCGTGATTGATCATGATTGCAAATGGTTTTATGAGGCGCCCGGCGACGAATCGACAGGATTAGGCACTTTGCCCGACTTTGTGATCCGAACGCAGAATGCTAGAGTTTCGTGCAAGGCCGCGTGTCGACGCAAGAGAAGTAACCATGAGCGATTTTGAAACTGTCGGAAACATCAGCGATTTTGACGAGGGCCAGGGCCGGGCATTTGCGGTTAACGGTCGCACGGTCGCCGTATTCAAACGCGACGGAAAATTCTTTGCCATTGACGACCTTTGTCCGCACATGGGGGCCTCCTTAGCCGAGGGGCACGTCGAAGGCGACACCGTCACGTGCCCGTGGCACGCATGGCGATTTTGTATCAAAGACGGCACTTGGGAGGACAATCCGCGAATCAAAGTCGACGCCTTCGAAGTTCGCGTCGAAGGCGAGCAAGTCCAAGTTCGCGTCAATGAGCGCTAGCGTATCTTACTCCCACGACTGCCCGCGAAGCCTTGCTAACTCCATCGCGTCCTTGTCGCCTCGACCGGATAGACAAACGACAAGATGCTCTTTGGGTGACATCCCTTCGGCGATTTTCATTGCCTTCGCGACGGCATGACACGTTTCGAGTGCGGCAAGGATTCCTTCGCTCCGCGCCAGCACATCAAATGCAGCGAGCGCGTCGTCATCGCGGCAATCGATGTAATCAACTCGCTTGGTATCTTTCCAGTAGCTGTGTTCGGGACCAACTCCTGGATAGTCCAGCCCTGCACTCATCGAATGCACATCGCAAGTTTGGCCATCATCGTCTTGCATCACGTAACTGAAGCTGCCGTGAAGCACGCCAGGCTTACCGTAAGACAGCGGCGAAGCATGGTCACCGGGACGATTGCTCCGCCCGCCCGCTTCGACTCCGACCATCCGGACACCGTCATCTTCAACGAATGGATAAAACATACCGGCTGCGTTACTGCCACCACCAACGCAAGCGACCACACATTCAGGCAGTCGACCAAATGAATCGATGCATTGCTCGCGTGCTTCCCGCCCAATGACCGATTGAAAGTCCCGCACGATCATTGGAAATGGATGCGGTCCAATGACGCTGCCGATGATGTAATGCGTGTTCTCCACCGATGACATCCAATCTCGCATCGCTTCATTGACCGCGTCGCGAAGGGTTCGCGAACCGCTTTCAACGGGTGAGATCGTGGCTCCCAGCAAACGCATGCTGAAGACGTTGGGTTTCTGGCGACGAATGTCTTCTGCGCCCATGTAGACCGTACAAGGCAATCCGAAATGCGCACAAGCGGTAGCACTGGCCACACCGTGCTGCCCTGCCCCGGTTTCGGCGATGACGCGAGTCTTACCCATTCGAAGCGTCAATAGTGCTTGACCGATCGTATTGTTGATTTTGTGTGCACCCGTGTGGTTGAGATCCTCTCGCTTCAACCAAATTTGAGCGCCTCCCATTGCATTGCTCAAACGTTTGGCGTGGTACAGCGGGCTGGGTCGACCGACGAAGGTCTTCAGAAGTCCGCTGAGTTCACGTTGAAAGTCTGGATCTCGCTTTGCCTTTTCATATTCCTCCGCAAGCTGATCGAGCGCGTGAGTAAGCGTTTCAGGGACGAAACGTCCACCGAAATCACCGAATCGCCCTCGTTCATCGGGAACCGATGATGTCGCTCGTTCGCTGCTGGCCGCTGTAATCATGAGATGTTTCCGTCTTTCGAAGAATTTCGTGGCGATGGAGTCGACTGCTTTTTCACTCCTTGTATTGTCGTCGCGGTGAAAAAAGAGGTCAACTTAGATACCGGGCTGTTTTTAACCGTAATGCAACGATTTTGGAAACCGCCTCACCCTGAAATAAGCGAGTTCGTTGTGAAAGCCACTCGCACAAGCGTTGGGCGACGGCAATTGCGATAGGAATAAAAAATTTGAATTTCTGCGTATTTTGTTGGCGGGAAACAGGCCCGCAAATGCCTCTTCTTTACGGCGTCGTGAGTGGCGTCACCGAAGAACGATGAAACGAAGAACGGCGTCGGCGAGTAGCGAGTTCCGCAGGGAACGGTTAAAAAGCGTCATGCCAGAGTTGCCTGAAGTCGAAACGATGAGACGTGGGATTGAGCCGATTGTCGGTAGCCGCATTCGGTCGGTCTCACGCCCGCTTTGCGACCGCCGCCCGATCCAGATCACACCCTCCGTGGAATTGATTGAACAGCGAGTTCAGGACAAGACGATCGTGGCAATCGGTCGACGCGGCAAGCGAGTCTTGATAAAGCTCGACGATCAACAAACGATCGTGATCGAACCCCGTATGACTGGCCTCGTTCTGTTGGTCGCGCCGCCGACAACGGAGACATCTGAGTCAACGTGTCAAGTGGTTGTTTGATTTTTCTAGGATTTCGTTTCTAAAACGCTAACAGGTTTTCCACCTTCTTACAACCATTTATCCACTGTCATTTACATGTGGTTTGGTGTCGCTTGTGAGGTGGCTGTTGATCAGTGCTTAGGCAGTTGGTGCAGGTAGCGTTGCCAATGGGGAGCCGGTGGCGAGCAGCCTCGCTTCATACTTCGCCTCATCATAAGCCTCGCCGGTTTGCCATAGTCGATAGATGATGCGAATCCATTTGTAGGCCAATGCTCGCTTCGCCGTCGCTGATGATTTTCCCTTCTTCAGTTGGCTGTCATAGAACGCTTTCGCCCAGCGACATTTTGCGATGGATAAACCGGCGTACTCATGAAACGTTTGACGCAGAAACTTGCTGCACGCCCAGCGGCCGGACACGTATCTTAGTTTTCCACTTTGCGTCGTTAGTGGTGCAATGCCTGAGGCGCACTGCAATCCTTCTGCATTGCCGTAACGTTCGCGATCGTCGCCCAAAGCAACGATCAATCTCGCTCGTGTATTACTTGAACCCGCAGGAAGCGAGGCAACCGTCTGATAGTTAGCATGCGTCTTGACCAGTGTCTCGATCTCCTGGTCATAGGCCTTGATCGACTTGTTAATCGATTGCAATTGCCCGCAGATTGCTTGAGCCCTCCTACCACTGGTGCGCAGTATCACCTCATCGGTCGTAAGCGGTTTCGCATTCATGAGGGTTTCGATCCGTGCTTCGGCTTTCGCTTTGATCCCAATGCCAAAAAAGAGGTTTCGTAGCTTCGTAGGGCCGGCGGTCTGAGCTTCTTTCAGAGTGGCAAACTTGAGCAACAAGGTGACGATAAAGGCAGCGTACATCTTCGCTGGCTTCAGCAGCAGAATGGCTGGAAAGTAGATTTTCAGCAGAGATTTCAGCTCATTGGAGAGTTTGACACGCTGCTGGACTAGTCGTCGTCGGTCGATGCAGAGACTGGCGAGTTCACGTGTTAACGGTTGATCGATTTGCAACGGGCGAAGTTGATCGCGATAGTGTTGTAAGTATTGCAGAATCAACTTGGCATCGACAGGATCGCTCTTTCCTCCTCCATGATTGAAGGCCTTTCGGTAGTTGGCGAGCGCATCGGGATTAACGGGATAGACGGTAACCATTGGATACTGGAGCAGCGCATTGATCAGTGCTCCTCTCGAAGTTTCTAAACAAACATCCAAGCGAGCTTCGGGATATTTTTTCTGTAATCCGACGAGCCAGAGTTCAATCGCTTCGGGCGATTGGTCGAGGTTGCCGCTGACGACCGTTCCATCGGGACCGATCAGATGAAATGCATGGACTTGATCAGCCCAGTCAATTCCAACCAGGATGGATGTCTGTTTCGGCTGGTCATCTAGCATACGAGATGTTGCTGGCAGTGAATGGTTGGCTGTCGTCCGTGGTCGTTTTAGGACTGAGTTCTTGGAAACAGGTTTGGGTGTAGAATTTTTCATGGATGAAGGATTTGGCATTGGAGTAAAGTACGGTTAGTAAAGATGTCTTCGAGCGGCTGGACACGGCGAATTGCTTATCGATGGTCTTTGGTAGAGAACGTCATCTGAGAGTTCGTTTTGTGTCGAGCCGGCCGATCGCTGCGAAGGTCTCCGTTAAGTCGTTAATTCCAGTAACCTGGAACGCGACAGCGGCGGGTGATTCGTCGGCGATCGGCTCGAAGACGGATTCAATTGTGATTGAGCAGGGTTGACGCAGTGAAAAAAAAGCCGCCGCACAGAGTTTCTGTTGACCTAAGCTCTGAGCTGGACACGGGCTCCCGCTCAGGTCAAGATATTGGAGGTGCGGTTGACGATAAGCATCTGAGATTGCGGATTGAGCTTTCAGGTGGCCCGAGCGACGAGCTATTGTTTTGGGACCGACGCGGTCTGGGGACCGTGCGATTGTTGTCACCGGAAGAAGCCAACCATTGGCTCGGCGAAGCTCGCATCGGTCGCGATGCACTCGAGATCACAACGGAACAACTGCGTGAACAACTGGCAAGCAGCCGCCGGGCCATCAAGGTTGCGTTATTGGATCAGAAACGCGTCGCAGGAATCGGAAATTTGTATGCGGCTGAAATTTTGCATCTCGCCGGGGTCGATCCCCGGACGCGATGCGATCGCTTGACGAAACCTCAATGGGGGCGCATTCATGCGGCGACTCTCACCGTGCTGAACGATGCCATCCTGCACGAAGGCTCGACGCTGTCCGATGGCACCTACCGTAATGTACTCAACCAAGACGGTGGCTACCAAAACCAACACCGCGTGTACGATCGTCAAGGTCAACCCTGTGGAAACTGCGGCGTGGGGTCGATCCAGCGAATTGTTCAAGCGCAAAGATGCACATTTTTTTGTCCAACGTGTCAACGCAAGTCAGGCTTGTACAAAGTGGCTGATTAGGTGAGTCCGCAATACAATCGCATTCTGGAGCGATGGGAACTCTGGGAGCAATGGGGCAATTGCTAGCAAATTCCACCTGAACTTAGTCAGGATTCAACTTAGCGTTTCCTTTCCGTTACAATAACGTTACGAACCTGCCAAGCCTTGGATACAAAATGACAACCAAAATCTCCCGCCGCAATTGGCTTCAGTTTGCCACGGCAACGAGCGCTGTCTTGACGTCATCGCTCGTCGATAATCGTCCTGCTCATGCGGCCAGCGATAGTCGTTGGGACGAAGCAATTGATAAAGGGCTGGATTGGCTGCGCCGCAATCAATCATCCCGTGGCCAATGGAACACGCAAGTTTATCCCACGGCAATGGCGGCGCTAGCCGGAACGGCGCTCGTTTGCAGTGGCTCCACGACCACTCAAGGCCCCTACGCCCGGCAAGTTGCTCGCGCTGCGGATTTCATCATCAGCAAAGGCCGGGAGAACGGCTTGATCGGTGACCCTCAAACCGACTCACGTTATACCTATGGCCACGGTTTTTCGATGCTATTCCTTTCGCAGGTACTAGGTGAAGAAGGCCTGATCGATCGCCGTAACGAGTTGGTCGATGTGCTCACCAAAGCGGTTGAGTTCAGCGGCAACGCCCAAACGGCAGCCGGCGGATGGGGCTACGTTTCCGCGCGTGAAGGCAACGACTTCGACGAAGGCTCAACCACCATCACCCAAGTCCAAGGCCTACGCGGGTGTCGCAACGCCGGCATTCCTGTGCCTGCGGAAGTCATCGACAAAGCGAAGCAGTACATTTACGAATGCAAAAATCCTGACGGTGGCATCAGCTACAGCAGTCGCCAGAAAGGCAGTAGTCGGCCTGCGATCACCGCCGCAGCGCTGGCGGCACTTTACAACGCTGGCGATTATGAGAGTGTGCATGTTCCGGAGATGTTGAAATATTCAAAGGACGCCCTGCACGACATCAGCGATGAATCCCGCGCCTTTGGGCACTGGCATTACACTTACTTGTATTACAGCCAAGTCGTCTACCGCCAGGGTAACGACATCTGGATTCCATTTCGGGACAAGCTTTACCAGCGAATCGTCTCGGATCAAAGAAGCGATGGTTACTGGGAAGGCCAGATTCATCCGGTCTACGTCACCGCATGCAACCTGATTATGTTGCAACTCGATCGCGGCTATCTACCGATTTATCAACGGTAAGATCCCTTCCAGCCTGTCGCATTGCAAATGACAGGCTGGAAGCCTATCCTACTAATTCTCGTCGCACCTCCCCTGCCCTTCTGCCTAGATTTCCGTAGCGATGGTAATCGAATGATAGGCTCTGCTCTTGCAAGAACCACAACGGCTCGATGAACCCGCTCGCGATCACCTGCTTGCTTAAAATTGGAACAAAACGTTGGATGCAAGCTTGGCGAATCAAGGGGCTGATTGGATCGTCGTCTCGCAGCAATCGCAACCGATCTACGCCTCCGCCCACAATCACTTCCGACAATTCGGTATCGCTTTCGTCAATCGTTTCGATCCGTCCTGCCCACGTCGAAGTCACGCGGTGTAACAAACTAATTGCCTCGAAGCAAGCATCGTCTTGGTACGAAAAAACGGCTCGGCAATTGACCATTAAGGCCGCTGCGGCCGCGATAACAACATCGGGCGGCGAGTCTTCGTGACGAAGTCGAATTCGCAGATGCGATACCGGCAGATAGCGGCGAAGGTTATCTTGACCAAGCAACTTAACCGCATCGTGCCAGCCATAAAACTCCGACGCAACCGCTCGCTCCATGGCTTGGACCGCCATTCGAATCCTCCGCACATCAGCCGCTGTTAACGCGCCATCACGTAAAGCCAATTCAGACGCTGCTAACATCTCAGTCAGCGGCTGGCTGCGGCCTAACTGCGTCTCAGTGGTTCGCAAATTCGTCCTTGAGTCTCGTTCCAAGATCCGCATGAGCGGAACGACATAGTTTAGCCCACCGGCCTTCAAGCCCGGGCCAAAGCTGCTTAGCCCCAGGCCGCCGAACGGTTGACGTAGCACAATCGCACCCGTCGTGGGACGATTGACGTAGAGGTTTCCGGAGCGAATCGATTCTTGCCAACGCGTTTGTTCGCGATCATCGAGACTCTCCAAACCACTGGTTAGGCCATAACCGGTTGCGTTGACGATCGCGATCGCGTCATCGAGCTTGCGAAAAGAAATGACGGACAATACCGGCCCGAAAAATTCGGTGTGATGTGAAAAGCTACCCGGCGAAACGTTCCACTTGATTCCTGGACGATACAAGCACGGGTTATCGTCCACTTGCTCGGGCACCACCAGCCATGATTCATCATTTTCTAGCTCCTTTAGACCTTGAGCCAACTCGCCACGAGGGGGCCGAATGAGCGGCCCAATGCGCGAGGACAAGTCCCATGCAGACCCGACTCGCAAGCTGCTGGTGGCATCCGCCAGCATGGCACGAAAGTTTTCGTCATCAAATACTTCTTGCTCAAGCAATAAAAGCGATGTTGCGCTACACTTTTGGCCGCCATGCCCGAACGCAGACAATATCACGTGCTTGATCGCTTGTTCACGATCAGCCAGCGCTGTCACGATGGTTGCATTCTTGCCTCCCGTCTCCGCGATCAAATCGATGGTTGGCTTGGTGCCAAGGATCGCCCTCGCTGTCGTCGTTCCGCCGGTCAAGATCACCGAATCAATCGCATCATGACTAACGAGCCGACTGGCGACCGCAACATTTTCACAAGGCACGAACTGCAATGCTTCGCGCGGCACTCCGGCATCCCAAAAACATTCGCACAACAGATATGCCGGGAGCGCCGTGTCACTAGACGGTTTTAGGATCACGGTGTTGCCAGCGGCGAGTGCCGCCGCGACTCCGCCACATGGAATCGCAATGGGAAAATTCCAAGGGCTGACGACGACGATCGCACCGCGACCGCTGACCGTAACTCCCTCAGAGGCTTCATCCGCAGGATCTACAAAGCGCTTTACGCAGAGCGGATAAAACTCGGTGAAATCAATCGCTTCGCTGACTTCCGAATCGGCCTCCTTGATCGTCTTACCGCCATCAGCCACTGCGGCACCGATCAAATCACCGCGACGAATTCGCATCCATTGGGCCGCAGCGCGAAGCACTTGATGACGATCCTCCAGCGATCGTTGCCGCCATCCCGTTGGATCTCGCTGCGCACATTCCGCGGCCAAATCGACATCAAGTTCATTGGCCATTGAAAATCGGCACACGGATACACCCGGACGTGACGGGTCCGCTGACGAGCCTTCTTTACGATCACTAGGAGGCACGACTTGCCCTGCGATCACGATGGGTGCGATGGTCGCGAGATCGTCGCATCGACCCTTCCATGTTCGCAGTATCGATTCCGCCCAGGCAACGTTGTGCGGCAATGTCCAATCGGTGTCAGGTTCGTTGGTGTATTGACTCCAGTGCACGGCAACCGGTGGTTGTACCGGTGCGATGTTGCGATTCTGCATACGTCGCGAACTCGAACTGACGCCTCGCATCGACCGATAGGATTCGCGAAATCCATCCGCTAGCTGTGCCCACTCATCGCTGTCTGGCGATAAGCGGAAAGTGTGGCGTAGAAAATTTGCAGTCCCTGTGTTCTCGTCCAGCCGCCGAATCAAATAGCCGATGGCGTGCAAAAAATCTTCGCGTTGACATGCCGGTGCATAGAGCAACATTGGAGCCGCAGTTTCAAACACGGCTCGGCGTTGGTGGTTCGCCATTCCTTCGAGCATCTCGAACTGGACTCGTTCGAGGGAATCACTGCGAACGGCCCAGAGTATCGCTAGCCCAATATCGAATAGATTGTGCGACGCCACACCGACACGAATTGCCAATGCGACATCCGGCTCAAACAACCGCCGTAGCATCCGCTTGTAGTTTGCATCGGTATCAAGCTTGCTTGTGAACGGTGCTTGCGGCCACCCGCCGATCGCAGCATCGACTCGTTCCATTTCCAAGTTTGCGCCTTTGACGACACGAATCGTCAGCGGAGTATGTCCGGCGTCGGCGCGTCGTTTTGCCCAGACAACAAGCTCTTCGAGAATCTTGGAACTATCGGGCAAGTAAGCTTGCAGCGCGATCCCAGCACGAACTTCACCGAGCCCTTCGCGATCGAGCGTCTGCATCAAAACATCCGCCGTCAATCGCAAGTCGCGATATTCTTCCATATCCAAATAAACAAACTTCGTCGTTGAAAAACCATCATGACGAACAAATCGTTGGTGCGATGCGGTGCGGTAAAGCGATTCCATGCGATCGCAAAGCACGCGCACGCTATGCCTCGCGGCAATCGATGAAACCTGCGAATAGAGCGTTGAAATCTTGACGCTAATGCACTCAATGTCAGGATTGCGAAGCGCGTGGGAATAGCGTTCCAATCGCTTGCGAGCTTCCGCTTCGCCAAGCAATGACTCGCCCAGGAAATTCACGTTCATACGAATCCCTTCTCGCTGACGCTTTCGCAAATGCTCTGACAACAGTTCGTCTTCGGCAGGCAAAATGACGTTTGCTGTCTCCCGTCGCATCTTGCTTTTGACCATGGGAACCGCGACACCTGGCAGATAACCGCCAAACGATTGGAAGCCGCGAAGCAGTGCTTGATCGAGCGGACTAAAAAATCTCGGCACTCCTTGCAGGTCAAGTATGTGCGTAAGCTGATCTGCAATTCGCGAAGGTGTTTGCGTTCGGAATGCTTGATCGGTCCATTGCACCAAAGTGGCTTTGTCGTCGGGATGCTGGAGCATCCGATCCAGTTCCGCTTGTTGACGCTGCTCTTCGGGTGTTTGCAAGGCTTGCGAGCGTAACAGCAATTGACGCGCGATAGAGATTGCGATTTCGGCTTCGAAATCCCCTGCGCTGGCCTGCCCTGCACTGGCCTCCCCTGGCTTCCTAGGCAACGTCAACTGGACCGCTAAGTCGACTAGTTTCTTCAATCCTGTCACGATTTCTTTCACTTTCAATGAAGTTTTGAAGTTGCACCAAGTCCGATCGGTTCCTTGGCCGAAGGCCATAATCAACGTAGCGAGGGGCAACGCCATCGTTGTTATACATAACTTTTCAAAGATCTCCTGCTTGCTTGCCTGGAGCGGCGTGGACTTGTGCTCTCCATCGAGCTCTGCTAGCCAATCAGTTTTTTGGTGCACCGGCACGGGGCCGTTGGAGCCAGTTGCCCGACGGGGACAAGCCCTACGCCGTGAAGGATAATTTAGCGGTATGGCGCGAGCCATCCGGTGACTCGGGCCTCAGCGAGACCGGACGGCTCGCGCCGTACCGCTAAACCGCTCATTTTGCTGAAGAAAAATCCTTCACGGCGTAGGGACAATCCCCGCTCGCGGCGAGAAAACCTGTCGAACTTGACGCTGTCCTGCTAACGCCAGCGTAAAAAATCAATATCGCGTTTTGTAATTCCATCCATCGCAAGTTCGCAGGCAATTTTCCCTAACACGCTGGTGAACTTAAAACCGTGCCCAGATAAACCCGCGATGACGACGACCTGTGGGCAATTAGGAAGCGTATCGACGATAAAATTTTCATCGGTTGTCATCGTATAGAAACAAGACTGCTGCTCATGGAAAACGTTGCCGACGCCTGGCAGATGGTTGCGAAGAAACAATTCGACTAACTTACGATCTTCGCCATCAATGCTTGGCTCCGGTGATCTCTCTCCAAACGATTTTATCCGCTGACCACCACTGTGACGTGCAACTTTCAGGCCACGATGATCCCGAGCTGGAAAGCCATAGAAGTATCCGTGCTTGGTTTCATAAAAAAAACATGGCATGCCGTCTTGCTCGCCATAACCATTTTCCGCAGGCTCGTACCAATACATGTGCTTGCGCAAGACTTCAAGCTGAGCACCGCAGCCCGCGAGTACTGAACCTGCCCACGGCCCAGCAGCGATCACCAGTCGCGCCGCTCGCTCGATGCCTTTAGTCGTCTCAACGACAACGCCGTCGCCATCAACATGCCACTGAATGACTCGATCGCCGTGTCGAAGACTGGCACCTTGACGATTCGCCAATTGAAGATGAGCCAACACGCATGCTTCGACCCTCAAGTAACCCGCATTGTGCTCCAACACCGCCACCCAGTGATCCTCAGTTCGAACCTGGGGAAACCTCTGGCGTAGCTCGTTGGCACCCAGCGTTTCGATCGGAAGAGAATGAAGCTCAGCCGAACGCAACACGCCAAGCACAACGACTCCATCGGTCGGTCCGATCTGCAACAAACCTGTACGATGAAATAGCTTGGTTTCGGCTTCTGTTTCAAGTTGGTGCCAGAGATCATACGCATCTCTGAGCAGCGGAACATAATGGGGATGTTCGAAATAGGCTTGGCGAATGATTCGTGTTTGCCCATGGGAGCTGCCACGATCATGGCCAGGAGGATTGGGGTCAATACCAAGCACACGATAGCCCCGACGCGAAAGTTGGTAGGCGGCGGCACTACCTACGCCGCCGAGCCCCAACACGATTGCGTCCCAATCCTTACTCACAACAATGGCTTAAGGCGTTGCCAGTTCATTCAAGTACCTGGTATTTTGAAGTTACAATTTGAATTTCCATTCGTCCCATTGCCGACAAAATAGGTGCGACGAAGGCAAACTCATTGCCATCCGCCAGATTGCTGGTCGCGAACGCGATCCGATCTGCCGGCGCCAAGGTACCGCTGGACGGGTCTAAGGCGACCCAGTGAGTGTCAATCCACGCCAGCGTCCACATATGATACGCCATGATTGGTTTTTCTTTGGTTTCGGTGTAAACCAATCCTGCGGCAACTCGCGCCGGAATATTGCGAGATCGCAGCATGGCCGCTAACAATACCGCTCGTTCAGTACAATCACCCACTCCGTCGCGTGCCGTTTGAGAAGCGGTGGCGAACCCTCGAGTGAAATCGCCAGGTCCGATTAACTGTTTTACTGTGCGAGTCAAATCAATCGCGAGATCTTTGGTTTCCTTCGCGTTGCTTAGCGACGCAAGCTTTTTAACGTTCGGTGCAGCGCTGTCGATGATCGGTCCGCTTTCGCTGTCTTTAACTTCGGGCTTTGATACCAATCCTGTAAATCCCACGCGACCAGCCTCGGTTGGATTACGAGAGACGACGACCTGAATGGATCCATCATCGAGTTTGCGAAACCATTGACCAATCTGCGGTTCAATCGAGATGCCAACTTTCTCCTTGCCTTCGACAGATCTAGGCTTCAGCACATATCCTGCTCGATAGGTTTCCAGTGGCTTTTCAAGTTTGCCGGTAACTGCGATCGAAGTCAGAGCCAGTAAGTCATTTGACGGATTGGCGACTGCATTTTCTGCATCTTCCTTGGTTGTCCGAATCGAAATCAGGTCGATCGATGACGTATAACTCTTTAGCAACTCGCCTTGCTCATCGACCCAAATTGTCGATTCAATCGAATCGGCTGCCCCGATGATCATGCGCACATCCACTTCTAAAGCATCGTGAACAACGCCATCCATCGTGGAAATAGAAGCTCGATTGCGACAATTCAACTCGACAGTTGCCATTCGGTAGTACATCGGAACAAGCATTTTGATGCGTCGCGTCTCGCTTAACTTGATTGGCTTGGCTAGCAGCGTTTGCTGAATCGCGGCAAGACCTCGGTATGGAGGTGACCAAGGCATTTTTTCACTTTGGCGCGTCGTGCCGCGAATCGTCTCCACGGCGAGTGAATCGATATTGGTACGTCCTACAAATCTTGTCCTGGCGGGGCCGACTCGTAAATCTGCGTTGAAAGAAACGAGACTCCCATCGCGCGCCTCGATGCAGGTTTGGATCAGCGTCTGTTTGAACGTCGACGGCCCGCGACGCATTATCAACTGGTCGACCACCGTGGTAAGAACATTGTCGGAACCACCTTCCTCGTCGACTTCGGACCGCACGTGAATATGCCCAATCCGTTCACCAGCGACAAAATACGAATGCCAGCTTTCCCAGGGAAGTATTAATTCAGCGAAGGAGATTCCATCGCCAATTTCATCGGCTGGCACTTGGCTGCTGGAGTCAATCTCCGGTTCTTTTCGTGCGCTCGCCGCTGAGATCTCGGCCATGCCTGGTCTTGGTGGCGGGCTGCAACCTAGCATGGCCGAAACAACCAGCGCCGCAGCAGCCGCAACAAGAAGGATTCTTTTCACTATTGAAGTTCGCATCGCGAATTTGGGTTTCTGATTTCGTTAATCCGAGTATCGCGAGGTTAGTCACTGGCCATCGAAGTTCGGCAAAGCCAACGCCTATAGCGACGGTCTCCATGGTACTGCAAAAGTCTGGTTTTCGATGCCCGGTGTTTCCAGGCCCCAAAAAAATCGGGTTTTGCCGGATGTCGGGCCTTTAACGCCAGCAATGGGAACACACCTGCTAGCAAATCGCTGGATCGGAGCGCATGTGCTTAGTGTGACCTACCGTTGCACGTGAAGCGATTGAAACAACGACGAGATTCGTCGGCGATTTGATCGTGACTTTACATATACATGACCCCTGCCAGCGAAACTGACCGGATCATTTGATGGGCTTTCTGAAACGCATCCTTCGTGCTCCTTCGTCCGAATCAACTGGCACCCCTGTCCCCGTTGGTAGTTTTGAGTTATTGAGCGACGAAGAACTACAAACACATATGGGCATACGCCAATACGGCATGTTCGAATTGACGGACGCCGTTCGCCCGTCTTACGACTTGCAGGTGGTGCCTCGCCAAGGATTTCGCCGTGATGAATATCGCGACGAAAGTACCGGCAAAACTATTCCAGTTGTAATGGCAGCAGCGACTCGACATCGCTTAATAGACCAGTTCCTCGACCTGCTCGATCCATTGGGTCCCGTGGTCGATGTGGTCCTCGAGTCAAGCCACCAAACGACCAGTGGCCATCAAGACTTGTATCGCGAGCATATCGATATGCCAGTCTTAAAAAGCATGTTGCTTGATTTTGAGGATCTATTGCTCCATGATGGCTGCACGGGCATCGCCGTTGTGAATCCATCTCGTGCGCAAGAAGTACAGCTTGATGAACACAAGATGCTGATCGCCTACGGCGAGCCGCTGACGCCGTTCGAAAAGCTGTTGATTGCTGGCGATGTGTATCCGGATCCGACGATCCGCTTTGTCACCGAAGCCGAGCATGTGCATAGCAGCAGTGCCAAGTACTTTCGCCAATTCGCAGTATTGAAAACGCGTTTGGGTATGGATGGACACGGCCAAGAAGATTCCGCTGCTTGGTAGTTGCTATCCGGGTGGTGCGACAAATAGCAAGCATTTCGGACGTAAAGCCAAAGGCTGATGTTATGATGTCGAGATGATTCAATCCATCTCAACTCGCTGGTCGCGTTTGCATTGCTTACTCGCGCTTTGTCTATTACTGGCAACCACGGCCTTTGAAGGAAGCAATTCCTCTGTCTTTGCGGATGATTGGTATCGCTGGCGAGGACCCCATCTCAACGGCATTTCCAGCGAAACGGATTGGAGCTGCGATTGGCCCGGTGGCAATCCGCGGATTGCTTGGACTTGCGCAGTCGGTACCGGGTATTCGTCCATCGTAGTGCAAGCCGACCGAGCCTACACGATCGGACATATCGATCGCGAAAACATCATCTTTTGCTTGGACGTCTCGAACGGCCAAACGATCTGGAAACATGCCTTTCCAGCGGACTTGGATGATCGCGATTTCGAAGGCGGGCCAACGTCGACACCGACGATTGATGGGGATCGTGTCTACGTGCTCAGTCGTTCCGGTGACTTATTTTGTCTCGGCGCTATGACGGGTGCCAAGCATTGGCAGAAGCAGATCGTGGATGATCTTCAAGTGCGTCTTCCGGGCTGGGGTTTTTCTGCCGCACCGCTCGTCGTTGGCGATAAGCTGCTGCTTAACGTCGGTGAGTCCGGCGCGGCGCTGAATAAGCACGATGGCAGCTTGATCTGGAGCTCTGCAGACCGAGAGTGTGGCTACGCCACGCCAGTGTTGATTGCGGATGCTGATCCAGCGACAGCGGTGTTTGCATCCGGTCGAGCATTTATCGGAGTCGACGTCGAGTCGGGAAAGCAGCTTTGGACGGAGCGTTGGCTGACGAGTTTCAATTGCAATGCGGCGGACCCGATCATCGACAATCGCAAGATGTTGCTTTCCTCCGGTTACAACCGAGGTTCGGCGCTGTTTCAGCTCGCTGAGGGACAACCAAAGCTGATCTGGAAGACGAAAGAGATGCAAAACCAATTGCACAGTTCGCTGCTGTATCAGGACCACGTGTATGGCATCGATGGAGATATGGAGACCGGGGCAAGATTGAAATGTATCCAATGGTCTACTGGCAATGTCGTTTGGTCGGTTGACGATCTTCGCCCTGGCGGGCTAACGATGGCTGGTGGCAAATTGCTGCTGCTTACGGCATCGGGCGAATTGGCCATCGGTGAAGCAACGCCAGCGGGATGGACTGAGATCGCGCGAGGGCAAGTTTTGAATGGGAAATGTTGGACAGTGCCGGTGCTGTCGAGCGGTCGCTTATATTGCCGCAGCGTTCAAGGCCAGGTTGCATGCGTGGATTTAAGAGACTAGGCGTTCCTCACTCCGAAAAATACGTTAAGAATTTTGGGTATGATATGCAGGAGCCTTGGAACTTGGAACGAGGACTTTTATGGTATTGTTCACCAAGAAGTGTCCGTTTCCCGCCCTTTCAGAAAACAGGAACTAACCATCATGTCGTTTAGCCGTCGGGCCTTTCTCGCCACTACTGTTGCGGCTACCGCCGTGGTTTCTGCCCCTAAGATCCATGCAGCGTCGAAGGACAAGAAGTACCGTACCGCGCTGATTGGTTCAGGCTGGTGGGGCATGAATATATTGCGGGAAGCATTGGCCACAGGGCAAACCAAAGTCGTGGCGTTGTGCGACGTGGACCAGGACAGGTTAGCGATCGCTGCGGAAGAGGTGTCAGACTTGTGCGGCGACGAACCTAAGACCTATTCGGATTTTCGAGAACTATTTGACAAGGAGGAAGTGGAGATCGCGATCATCGCAACGCCGGATCATTGGCACGCGTTAAATACGCTGGCCGCGATCGAAGCCGGAACGCATATTTTCATTGAAAAGCCAACCGGGCATACGATTGGTGAAAGTCAGGCGGTGCTCGCGGCTGCTCGCGCGGCTAACCGCGTCGTCCAAGTTGGCTTGCATCGTCGAATTGGTCCTCATCATGTTTCGGGGATGAAGTTCTTGAAAGATGGAGGTGCGGGTGATATCGGTCTTGTGCGCATGTTTGTTCACAGTCGCGGGGGAGTCGAAGAGCCAACAAAAAATAGTTCACCACCGGAGAGTTTGGACTGGGAAATGTATTGCGGCCCAGCACCGATGCGCCCGTTCAATCGCAAGATCCATCCGGGAGGGTTTCGTGAATACTTGGATTTTGCGAACGGAGCGCTCGGCGATTGGGGCGTCCATTGGATCGACCAGATGCTTTGGTGGAGCGGCCAGCAATCACCTCGCACAGTGTACTCCACCGGCGGTCGACCGGTTAAAGGCGAGGCGGTATTGAACGAGAGCGAGCAGACTAGCGACGCACCAGACTGCCAGATCGCGACATACGAGTTCGAATCGTTTACGGCAACTTGGGAACATCGTAAGTTTGCAGGCGATGGGCCTGAGAAATCGACCGTCGGTTGCTATTTTTTCGGCAACAAAGGTACTTTTCACATGGGTTGGCGCGATGGCTGGACGTTCTATCCGGACGATTCCAAAAAGCCGGCCGTGCATCAAGATTCGCAGTTGCAGGAACCCGATGGACATAATTTGAAATTGTTGTGGGCTGACTTTTTGCAAGCCATTGAATCGGGCGTGCGTCCCGTGGCAGACATTGAGATCGGTCATCAAGCGACGACCCTCAGCCTGCTTGGCATGTTGTCGCTGAAGCTCGGACGCAGCGTTCGGTGGGATGGCGACACGCAACGGATTATCGAGGACGACGAAGCCAATCGGATGCTCAAGCGTGAGTATCGCGCACCATGGGTGTACCCGGTTGTTGGTTAGCAATGAGCGGGAATTAAGTGTCGCCTTTCGCTCCGCGAAAGTGCGCTCTTTCGCGGAGCGAAAGACGACACTGTGAGCCTCGTGGCCGAAGTCATCTCTTCTTCGCTATCTGGTTGTGATCGTGGCCCGACGGGAACAAGCCCCGCTCGCGGCGAGATCATGGAATTAAATCGTCGCAAAGGCTTCTTGCCCACAATCGCAAATTTTTAACAGCCCAGTGGTACATCGAGGCGCAAATCAAATCGCCGCCAACAGCCGGCAGTGACGACCATCGCAATTGCGGCTGATACCCACGACGCGATGATACAGCCCGCGATCAGTAACGCGATCGAATAGTCGGCTTTGGCGCAGAGCGTGATCCAGGCGATGAAGGCCGCGCCCATGGTGGTTGAGCTGGTTGTTTCACCGGCAGCATCCGAAGCAGCGATCAGGATCGCAAGCGGGTGAGCGGAACCCGCTGCGGTTGCTATGGTCCGCGCAGCGAGTTGCAGCAGGATTGCAATGGCATGGCGGTCGCAACGGTGCGAACTGTGATGCGGCCTGGGGACGAGAGCGCTGCGGAAAAACGGTCAGCGATCATGCGGATCGCTTCCAGTGTAGCCATGGCAATGGCTAGCGAAATGACCAATCGAAGCGGTGATGGTACGTCGCAAAATAGAACGGTTGCGATCAACAGTGTCTTGATCAATGTCGATGGCATGATGCTGGCGATTCGATACAGCACAAGCATTGAATTGCGGACGGGTGCTCGTGCGATCCAAAGGTTTTCTGCGGCTGACATTCCCGGCCGCGATGCAGGCTCTTGCCACGACGCGCGAACGAAATGGAAGATCGAGTAGATGGCCATCGAGCCGCTCAGCCAATGCGTCAACTCTCGACTGACGGACTGATTTGCAGGATACGAATGCCAAATTTGTCTCCGACTTTGACGGTTTCACCGGTTGCAATCGCTAGGCCGTTTGCTTCCAGCGTCAGCGGCTCGGCGTAATGCTTTGCGAAAAGTAGCATCGAGCCAGGTACTAAGCCGAGAATTTTTTGCAGCGGTATTTTTTGGCGAGCTAGCGTCACAGAAACGTTGGTTTCAATCTTCAGCACGCTGCTCCGATAGGGGGTCGGTTCAACGGTGCCAGAGCTCGATGTCGTGCTGGTCATAGCCAATAGCCCAAAAATTGCTCGTAAATGTCGCCTGCTGCATTGTTTATCGGCAAATTTTGCCGTTCATTGCGGATAAATCGGTGAACGCGACTTGGCTTCGGCGGCGGCACAGAGAACCTTGGTGTCACCCAGACCAAGCTATTTTCGAATGGAAGCAATAAAAGTTTGCCAAAACCACCCGATGGGGGGTGTATTCTGGCGTTGTCGGTGGATAGATTGGTCGTCGTCGTAAGAACAGGGTGTAGAAATCTTGTTTCTTTCGGCTCAACGTGGAAATGTGCAATCGTCTAAGAGACGCCCCTTTACCTCTTCACTGATCTTTGGAAAGAAAGCTGCCTCGATGTGCTTACTTGCTGTTCAGTACCGGCTCGTTCCTGAAAGTCCCATTCTAGTGGCAGCGAATCGAGAGGAGTATTACGACAGACCAAGTCTGTCTCCTTCGATTCAAAGCGGTAAACCGCGTGTCCTGTGTGGGGTCGACCAGAAGGCTGGCGGATCCTGGTTGGGTGTCAATCAAAGTGGCTTGTTCATTGGAATTTGCAATCGTGCAACAGTGACGCCGTTATTTGGTCAACGCTCACGAGGTTTGCTAGCGTTGGATTTAATGCGCTGTTCGTCAGCGCGAAAAGCAATCGACAAAGCGATGGCTGAACTCGACAAGACTCGCTACGAAGGGTGCAACATTGTGATTGCAGATTCGCGAGATGGCTATGTCATTCACGCGGACGAAGAGCGCCAGATTGTTGAAATGCAACAGGGTCTTAACATCGTCGGTTCGCGAAACTTAAACGATCCTCGTGATCAGCGAGTTGCGATGGCACGGCGACTGTTGACGCTGCAGACGCTTGATTCACCAGTCAAATTTTTGGCTGTGGCAAGTCGCGTGTTTGCGCGAGCACCACTGGGCGATGGCCGACCGAGTATGGTGATGCGTGGTCGTGACCATGGCACGGTCAGCAGCACCTTGATCGCGCTAGGTGTAAAGCCCCGGGACGCCATTTATCAGTTTAGCAGCGGTGCACCCGATGTAAGCCGATATGAAGATTATTCGCCAATGCTGCGAGACATTCTCAGCCGCGGCCTACGCGAATCTCGTGTTTCAACACGAGCCGTGTGATTAATCTCAGAGTAGAGCAATTGTCCCAATGGCTCCGAAAACAATGGGGACAATTGTTCTACTCTGGATTGCTAACCCTAATTTCAGCAATAAACCGTTTGCTGGCTACTGGTTGTAGAAACCCGATGGCAGTGTGAACGGAGTTTGTGGAGCAGGCGCACCGGTCTGTGGCTTAGGGGCTGGGTTTGTCGGGTTGACTGCGGGCGGCGTTGTTGTGGTTTGCCCGCCCATCCATTGTGGCGGATTTGCAGGATTCCCCGCGATCGCAGTCGCTTGGATTGCTGGAGCTGGTGGTGTGTTGCCCTGCATATTCGACTGCTGTACAGGTTGCTGGAATGCGTTCATGAACTGTCCAGCAGCAACGGATGCCTTGGCACCTGCGTCCGCGATTCGCGTGGCAGGGCCTTCGATTTGAGCCAGCATTTCTTTGGATCGAGCAATTGCTTTGCCGACCGATGAATCCCCAGCCGCTTGTGGCTCATACTTCACGACTTCAGCTAGGTGAGTCTTCGCATCCGCAAGCTTACCGGCTTTGTAATGCAAGTATGCCATGTTGAAATGTGCGACGGCTGGCTTGTTGTGTTGCATCAAGACCGCGAGCGAACCTTGGGAGTCCCCGGCGTCATACTTGACGTTCGCGAGATTGTTGGCAAATCGCGATGTTCCTGGCGCGAGCGTCAACGCTTTGCTGATCGACTGAGTTGCACCGGCCAAATCGCCAAGTTTGGCCTGTGTCAAGCCATAGTCGTTGTGAAGGTCTGCCGCATTTTGATTTTGGTTGATCGCTCGACGGAAGAAATCGGCTGCAGGCTGGTAATTTTCTTGACGGAAATGCAACCGAGCGACGCTGGCAAGGGCCGCCGTATTCTTGGGTTCTGCTTCCAGGGCTCGGGTATAGCTCTGCATTGCCTTGGCGAAATCTCCGGTGGTTTCCCAGAGTTGTCCCTGCGCGACGAACACATCCGGTCCCACGCTAGCGGGTGAATCAAGGCGTGTGGGGTCATCGGATGCGAGCGGGTTGCCGGCCGCGTCTGTTGACGTTTTCTTGCCAGTGAAAAAGCTGGTCACGCCGGTTTTTGTTTTGGAGATGGCATTTTTCGAAGCCATACCAACACTGCTGACCTGGCCGGTCGCAGTTTGCTTCATGGCTGCCAGTTTTCCGGGTATTGTGCTGCTAGCAGGGGGAGTGGCTGCAACGGATTCCGTTGATTTTTTGAACGGGTTTAATGAAGCCATCGACATGCCGCTGCTGGTGCAGCCGGTGGCCGATAATGTCGTCGAACCTGCTAGAAACGCCACCATGGCGATACGTCGAGAGCGGCGGGTAACAGTCACGGTCGGTCCCCTAGTCAAAATCGAGTGGCAGGTGATGGACCGCTCCGATTGACTAAGCCAGGAGCACTGATGCCTCCAGCCAGTCGTAAACGGTGCAATTCAAAGCTCAAATCGAGTTTGAGCAATCACCAGTTCGCAAAACGTGCAGTTTGAATGGATTGATCCAATGTTCGGTCGGACCACTATGATCCGGCTAAGTTAAAAATCGGTACGAGCCATCAAACCGCATTAGCCGTTTTGATCAGATTTAGTGGAATAACCTACAGGGTCTTTGTTGATCAGCCACCTTCGGTCGCGCCAGCAGACCCGGTCGACGAGACGCTCGGTAGTTTAGGCGTGGGCAGAGCACCCATCCATTCGCGATTGATTTGCACCGCCCATGCTCCGGAAGCCGTCGTCGGCTCGATTTCTGTGATCATCAGTTGTGGCGCAGGACCACTGGTTTGAACGCGGCTTAGTGTATCGCGAACGGAAGCCAACCTGGCGTCGGTTTCCTCAGCCGTGCGCCCACGCAAAACGTAAACCACTCGTCGATTTGCAGGAGACTGAGATGCGATCCAGTTCACCCGGTTATAACCAGCCGCTAGCAATGCTCCGTCACTTTCGCGGAAGAGCTCATTTCCAATCGTGTTGTGCAATCGCCAACCGTTGTGCTTCATCACCTCGAAAGGCGCTACGACTTGCCGAGCCGAATCGTCGGTGAATGGCTGCGGCCAGGCATTGTTTCGCTGATAGTCAACGTGCACGGAATGCCAAAAGCCATGCCAGTCCGCTGATGCATTTTTGGTAGCTCCGCCAATAGTTATTGCGCAGGTGAGAGCCAGAGTAAAACGAGTCTTGCCGATCATGGGCGAGCCCTTCCGCCGGAAAATGTATGCGTGTAAACGTCATCAGCGTTACGCATCGTCTAACCGCGCCACGATTCTTCGCCTAACCTGACGACGCCGGTTCTTGGCGGACAAACGCGAAAAAACAGTAAACACCGAGTGACTGGTGCAATCGGCCTATCTTCCGCTCGCCTAGAAGACACTCAGCAAGGATGTGGTCAAGCTAGGGAGATTGTTTGCGGTAATTCCCGCCACGTTGATCCGCCCGCTGCCAACGATATAGAGACTTTTTTCTGATCGCAATCGATCAACCTGCATCGGAGTTAACCCCGTGTAGCTGAACATGCCAGACTGATTGAGCAAGAAACGAAAGTCCCGTTTGGCACCACCATCATGTAGCGCGGTTACAAGTGCTTGTCGCATCTCCTTGATTCGTCCTCGCATCTCGGCAAGTTCTTCATGCCACATGGTCTTCAGTTCGGGGTCACCAAGCACGGTGGATACAACGGCTGCACCATGTCGTGGCGGATTGCTGTAGTTGCACCGAATCACTCGCTTTAGTTGACTCAGACCGGCGGACGCTGATCGGCCACTCGTGGCGACCAAAACCGCCGCACCAACACGTTCGCTGTACAAACCAAAGTTCTTTGAGAACGAACTTGCGACCAACATCTCCGGACAACTTTTAAGCAACCCCCGCAATCCCGCAGCATCTTCCTGGATTCCTTCGCCGAAACCTTGGTAAGCAAAGTCGACCAAAGGTAACAATCGTTTTTCCGCGAGGACGTCTCCGATTTGCGCCCACTGGTCTGGAGTCGGATCAACACCGGTTGGGTTGTGGCAGCAAGCGTGCAACAGGACGACATCCCCAGGCGATGCTTTGCTCGTCAGGTCATCGATCATGCCATCGAAATCCAGCCCGGTTCGCGACGCGTCTAGGTAACGATAGACGTGTGTTGCCAAGCCAGCCGCCGCGAAAATGTTGATATGGTTTTCCCAGGTCGGGTTGGAAATCCAAACCGTGGCGCGAGGCGTTTGCCCAAACACAAAGTCGGCCGCGACTCGAACGCCACCTGTACCACCTGGAGTCTGCGCAACCGCGACCAGTGACGCATCGATTGCATCCCCAAACAGTAATTCTCGCACGTGCTGGCGATATTCGGGTAGGCCTTCAATTCCTAGGTAGGTCTTTGTCGTTTCCGATTCGACAAGCGTACGCTCGGCGGCCTTAACACACCGCAATACCGGAGTTTGCCCCGTCGCGTCCTTGTAAACACCCACAGCAAGACTGATCTTTTGCGGGTTGGGGTCGGCTGCGAACGATTCGGTCAGACCAAGGATCGCGTCGGGAGGAGCTTGTGCAATGGATTCAAACATTCTTTAGCGACCAGTGAGAAAATCGTTATCATCGTACAAAAAAGCCGGGACGAAATCTTACCGACCTATACCGCTTCTGCCGAGACCGCTATTCCCACTCAATGCTATGACTTTGTTGTCGTCGGAGCCGGCTCGGCAGGTTGCATCGTGGCCAGATTGTTGGCTGAACGCGGTTTTAGCGTCGCGATTCTCGAAGCTGGGCAGGATATACCAGTCGATCGTACACCCGCCTTGTACCCCCATTTTTTTGGCTCTGCCAACGACTGGGACTTCAAAACCGTACCCCAAAAGAATCTCGCCAATCGATGCATTCGCTGGCCCCGAGGGCTTGGCCCAGGTGGCTCCACTCGCATCAACGCCATGATTTGGTACCCACCAAGCGAAGCGGATTTGGCTCAATTGAGCGCTGCTGGCGGACCTGAATGGGCTAGCGATGCACTTGACGGAAGCCTAAGAGAAGTCACTGCTTGGGTCCGTCCTGAGCAACCTCGTTGGACTTCCAATGCGACGCATCATTTTTTAGCCACGGCGAAATTTTGCGGGCTCGATGCCCATCTATTTTCTCGTATGACAAACCAGGGGCTGCGGCGCACGGCGGCAGATCTGCTCAATGAAAGCGACGCCGCAAGCTCCATCACCAAGGTGCTTGGCCATGCGAAGAAAATTCGCGTTGAGAATGGGCGTGCCATTGGTATTGAATTGGCACCACTGGGAACTGCAGAGTGTGAATGGATTCGAGCCCATCGATCTGTCATCATCTGCACGGGCACCGTCGCATCGCCATTGCTATTGATTCGAAGCGGTATCGGCCCCCGTGCTATGCTCGCATGCAACGCCATCGAGCCGGTTGCCGTTGCCGAAGAGGTTGGCACGAATCTTTGCGACCATCTCATCATGCCTGTGATTTTTGCAACACAGTTGCGAGATCGATTTCCCACATCGCCAAGTTGCAGCGATATTGCCAGGCTGCAAATTGCCGGAACCGGACCACTGGCCTCAAATCTCGCGGAAGCCGGCGGCGTGTTTTCGCTTCGCCATAACGATGAAGATTTTTCAGTGCAGTTGCATGTTACACCGACGCACTACTTGCTTCATCCCGATGATCGAGCACCGTCTGCTATGACAATCGGTGTGAACCTTTGCAATCCGCGTTCGCGTGGACGAATTGGATACAGCAGCAAGGAAAACCTAGCAGAATCACAGGTCGAAATTGATCCAGCATATCTCAGTGATGCAACTGACTTGAACCGGCTGCTGGTGGCAATCGAATTCGCTCGCGCGATCGTGCAGCAGCCTTCGCTTTCATCGTTTGTACACGAAGAGCTTGTTCCAGGAACCAAACGCAGCGGTGGTGAGACACTACGACGGGCCATCGCGCGCTTTTCGCAAACGCTCTACCACCCAACGGGCACTTGTCGGATGGGACTTGATTCGCGTTCCGTCGTCGACGAACAACTCGCGGTACGCGGAGTGGCGGGATTGCACGTCATCGACGCCTCCGTTTTACCGACGATTCCAGCGGTGAACCCCAACGCGACGATCATGATGATGGCGATGCATGCAGGGAAACTAATTGCCGAGCTACCGCTTTAACATCTTCAGCGCGCAGTTCCCGCCCCAACCGCCGCGAACGGCCAAATGAATGTAAAGCATCGCAGTCGCTTCAAGATAGCGCGAGTTGCGAAGGCCTCCTGCGTCGACGGGTTCCATGCCAAGTTCGCTGATCAGGCCAGCGACAGTCTGTTTTGCGTCCCGGTCGTCGCCGCAATAGAACTGTGTCGCTTGATGGCCGCCGTAGTTAGGATCAGCAAGCGTTGCGACGCTGGTTGTGTTGAACGCTTTAACGACACGCGAACTCGGTGCCCAACGAGCCATTTGTTCACCAGCCGAGTCATCATGGCCGAGCTGCAATCCATCAAAGGCCGTATTCAGTGGATTGGTGCAGTCTACAAGTATCGTGCCAGCGAAGTCACCAGCAGCCTGCAGGATCGTTTCCGCGTGGTTGTAGGGCCCGGCGTAGATGATGACAGGGATTTGGCCGACAATTTCGCTAAGCTCCTGGGTTACGCCACTAACGCCCGGAATCGCAAGCAACTCTTTCGCGTGCTCACTTTCCGGAGAACGGCTGACAAACATGATTTGGTGGCCGATGGCAGCAAGTCGTCGCCCTAACGCAGAGCCCACCCTGCCCGTTCCCACAATCGCAATGTTCATCGATCCCATCCTTCTTGTTTGTACCGGACACTTATTTCGCTCGATCCTTAGCCCTGCTCGACCCTAACATGACTTCATCGCCTATTTACCATAAGATAGTCGGATTCACGATCGCGGCACATTGACGCTATCACGACTAAAAACTCGCAAAAACAAGATTCATGGGCTCAAACGATCCGTTGCGCGGTCTGGAAAAACAATGGCCTGAAAGTCAATTGCCTCCACGTGGCTTGCCAAGCGAGGCCATCGGCGAAGACGAGCTCCAGCGTCCGCAGCCCGCCGACGAGCCGGTGGCCGCGACCGATCCGACCAGCACCAATACGAACGACGATCTTTATGAGCAGATGCGTCAAACCATCGAGAGGTTGGAAGCTGACAAGACCGCGCGAGGCGATTTGAAGCTGCTTTCCAGAACTCTTCGCGAGTTGCGATATGCCTTTAAAGTCTTTCGGCCTTATCGGCGACGACGCAAAGTCACGATTTTTGGCTCCGCGCGAACTCGCCCAGAGCATCCCGACTACATTGCTGCCGAAGGTCTTGCTCGACTGCTGGCTTGCCATGGCTGGATGGTCATCACCGGTGCTGGCGGCGGAATCATGGAAGCAGGAAACAAAGGCGCTGGCCGCGAGGCTTCGATGGGACTCAACATCATGCTGCCATTTGAACAGCGCGCCAATGACTACATCGACCGTGACCCAAAGCTTGTAACCCTCAAATACTTTTTCACACGGAAACTGATGTTCGTGAAAGAGTGCAGCGGAGTGGTATGTGCCCCCGGTGGTTTTGGAACCCTGGACGAAACCCTGGAGACACTCACATTGCTGCAAACCGGCAAGCAAACGATGATGCCAGTCGTCCTGCTCGATCGACCCGGAGGTAGTTATTGGCACGACCTTGGCTTGTTCTTTGAGAAGCATCTGCTCAACACACAACTGATTAGCCCTGCGGACACAAGTCTCTATCGAATTACAGACAATGTCGAAGAAGCTGCCGACGAGATTCTGAAGTTCTATCGCGTCTATCATTCGATGCGGTATGTGCGCAATCGTTTGGTTTTCCGACTGACCGAATCGCTGACCGACGATCAGCTTGACACCATCAATGTTCAATTTTCCGACATATTGGTCGATGGTGTTTTTGAACAAACAGGTGCTCTTGCGGAAGAACAAGGTGAAGAAGACCTGATTGGCCTGCCGCGTCTAGCATTTCATTTCAACCGCCGTGCTCTAGGACGCTTGCGAATGCTGATCGATTTCGTCAATGGGCGCAGCGGTTAGGTAGCCCATGACCCCTACTAGCTTGAGTCGAATGGCGTGGATTTAAGCAATCTGAGTGAACCGTAGCCGCTAGCCTCGGGCCTTACAAGGCGCTAACGGCCGCGATACCTGCGGCTATCGCTGAGCTGTTGAAAATTTGCGATTGACACTGAATTTGATAGCGACATTTTGAATCGATATTGTTCCGACCGGATGCTACGACGGGGTTCATCCCCGTCGGGCTATAATCCCAACCAGAAGATGCATGGTAGCGAGCCTCGCTACCATGCGGATTGTCCGCGTGGAGCGCTAATCAATCGTTTTACGCATCCCTGCTCGATCATTTTCTGATCATGGCCCGACGGAGACAAATTTGCGCAAAGGCTTCTTGCCCACAATAGCGAATTTTAAACAGGCCGGGCTAGCTTGTCTTTGCCCACATATCTGCGTGAGTCGCGCTAGCGACGGCAGAGTCCACGGCGTAAGCCGGGGGCGAACAAGTGGTTACGCACGGGTGCATAACCTCGTTGTTATACACGTCTTCGAAAGTATCTTCGGCCCCCTGCCAGCTTGCCTGCAATGACGTGGACTTAAGTCCACGCCGTTGCAGGCAAGCTGGCAGGGGTCTGGAATCAGATTTAGTACAGTCGAACGATAGTGTTTTTCTCAGTCGCGGCGAGTTGCGATCGATTGGTTGTGGATATGCATGGCAGATCGACCACTGATGGTTTCCCGCTCAAGCAGTGCGGCAGCGATTTGTTCGACTGTTTTCCAGGTTAGGTCATCGCTCAGCAGATGCTCGGTCTTGGCAAGCAAGCGGCGCTCCAGTTTCTCAGCACGAGTTTCGTCGCCAGCTCGGGAAAGGGTCAAACGCCGAATGTTTCGCAAATCTTGATCGGCCCCTTGCCAATGATATTGCCCAGTCAGCCTCGCTTCGGCGGCGACGCCAGCGAACATGATCAATACGTCATCTTCAAGCCAGTCGCTGGACGGTTGGAATCGTCCTTTCTTGATTTCACAAGCACCAAGTCGAGTTCGGTTCGGGATGATGCTGACCTTCTGAATAGGACGGCCCACCAAAATCGCGACGACTGCATGCCCGGCTTCATGATAAGCAGTTATCATTCGAGGATCGATCACGACTTATGCTCGCCGCTTACCGAAGCGTGTCGTGGAAATCCCTTCGCGATTGTCGTAGCACACCAGCACTGCATTGGCGGCTCCGCAGCGTTTGACCATGCTACGAAAGACAAGATGTTCTTCGGGCCAAGGATAGGCATAGACAAGATCAAAATCTCGCAACTCCATATCGAGTTCTTCGTAACCGGATGCTGCATCGCAAATCGTCCGTTGAAATTCCTCGCCCTCGAAAGACGCTTCTTCGTATTCCGTTGGAATGAAGCTTCCGCAGGCGAATTTTGCGGTGCTGCCGTATCGCTCCGCCAGCCTGCAAGAGTGCTCGACAAGCTCAGGTTCAATTTCGATTCCGTAAGCCTCAAACCCCAATTGCGCGGCCATGATCGTGACAACACCAAGCCCTGAACCCCATTCCAAAAACGTTGTACAACGTTTTTGAAAATTTTTAAGCGAGCGATAGACCGCGAGGTAGTCGGCGCTCACGTAGCCTTCGAAGGCCGCGTCATTCTGATGCTTGTCCCAAATACTGGTTGCGTCTTTCCAGAGTCGCTCAAGGCTTGGAGGCAACGATTCAGGGCAAATGTTCGACATGCAAGGCTCTTCATCAAATAGTCGAAATCAGATAGTCGAAATCAGATAGTCAAACGTCAAAATAGCCGCACGATGGAAGGCAGCAGTACGATCAAGCCGACCAGTACTGACCCCATCGCAGCAACAAGAACAGCGGCGGCGGCCATGTGCAAAGTCTCGGCAAGTCCTGAATCATGTTCTGGATGGAGTGTTTTGACCAGCCGTTCGATCGCTGAGTTCATCATTTCAAGTGAAATGACAACGAAAATGCATAGGATTAATACGCACCATCGCCATGCATCGATCTGTAGTAGCGATGATATCGCAATCACAGCAACCGCAGACGCCGCATGGACCCACAGACTTTCCTGGTCACGAAAAGCGACCCAGATTCCCTGAAATGCATCTGCAAATCGCCGCTGCCAACGCAGCCAGCGACCGCGTGGTCTTGATGGATGGTCGGAGGTCATTCCAAGCCTTCCACGCCGGGAGGAGGAATCAGTTGACCGCCGAGATTGCCAATCGATCGCCCAGGCCAGAATCGTGGTTCGATAGTGAAAACGAACCCGACATTGTTGCGGCCTTTATCCACATCCAATCCCATTCGAATCAAAAAAGATTCGCCGATACGGGTAAGGGCAAGTGTCTGGCCCACATTTCCTGTACTGCCAAAGTCGTAGGTGCTTCCGGCGGTGAAGATCCATTTCTCGTTAAGTCGATAGTCATAGCTGCTTCTTAAAACCGTTGAGCTGATCGGGCCTTCGAGAGACATGAGCCCGGCATAAATATCGCCCACTCCGGGGCGGCTGGTTCGCACGCCGGCGCTGACCGATCGCAGGCCGTCATCAAAGAAATCTGCATACCCATCGCTGAGCAGTGTCACGCGATCGCCTAGATAGTAACGAAAATCATAGGTGGTTGGGCCAAGCGTTGCACCGAAATTATCGCGAGCAGCATTGGGAAATAAAGTCGTATCAATATCGAATCGCATCAGATCAACGATTCGCTCTCGATCTGGTGCACCTCGCTTTGTCTGCCATCGTTGATGTACACCGAAGCGAGCTTGCATCGCGTCATCTGCGATCACTTCGGATGGATTGGTGACATACCGCTGAAGTCCCTGGCGATACGCATAGTTCCGCGAATCAAAACGAGTAGGTAGCGCACCACCGAAGGTATTAAAGAAAAATCTACGTCTGAACTCTTCTTGCGAATCATCGTCCAGTGGGTCGTAAAGCGGCAAGTCGTTTAAGTTAGCGTTACTGTCAGCATAAAAATACTCACCTGAGAATTCGACCTTATGGGCCAGCCCTCGGACGTTTAGCAAACTGCTTTGCACATTCGGATCAACTCGCCACATCGGCAATGTCGCCCGCAGGCCCGCTTGGCCCAGTAGCCGAGTTCGATCTTGTCCCAAAGCGTCTTCGCCATAGTGAGAAACTTCGCCAGAGACAAAGGGCACAAATTTGGCTGGCCCAAGTTCAAGCGGCATCGAAAGCTCTTGCCTCGTTGAAGCGATGATGCCAGCGGCTTCGATCTCGCCAGGAAGCGGGGTCTGGGTGATTGCATTCTGTGCGGGATTGAGCGGCGACTTTGCGACATTCAAGTCGGCATAGCCGATTTGATTGTGCATCGACCAAGTTAATCGATCGCCAAGCACCGACCCACCAAGCATGTAGTGATCAAGCGATGGCAACCGCTGAGTCTCGGTGTAGAAGTTATTGGCACGCGCCTCGGCGGATAGCTCAAGCAGATTGTTAAAGTAATATTTTCTAAGGCGCAACGAGGTATCATGATCTTTGTTGCGATCATACTCGTTCTCAAAATACTGCTCTAAGAAGTTTCGATCGGACAGGTAACCAACTTCAGCGATCAGCTCGTAATCGTTGGGAAGGAATTGACGGTGCCTTCCCAGTACACGTCCGCGAAAATCTTGCTCTGGTGCTAGGTTGCGACGATCTCGGCCAAGCACATCGAGTCCCGAATCGTAGATTCCATAGGCATCAATGAACCCAGCGGTCGGCCCAGGAAGTCCGAAGAAGCCGGCGCGATTGTAGGTAACTGCGGTGCCCAGGGCTGGGCCACGTTTGCTGAGGTATCCCGTTGAAAGAGTCCAGCGTACGCCGTCAGGCGGTTTGTCGACACCAAGGAGTTGGAACAAATCGAAATCGACATGCGCTTGAGTACCGAAAATGCTGTCTCGCTTCACCTTAATGCCAGTGATGTAGAACGAGGGAACGGTGACGTCGCTGCTGAACGTAGGCCAGTAAAGTACGGGAACACCACCCAAGTAAACAAAGCTCCCTGTACTGGTCATCACACGATCGCTGATTTCAACAGGTCGATTGGTAACAGGATCGATGCCTGCTTTGGTTTGGTCAGAGAATCGAAGCTGTTCGCTTTGCAGCCAATACCTTGGAACGCCCAAACGACTTGTGGTTACGGCGGCGTCAAAAGCGATAAATTCGCCGCTTGATACTTGCTGAAGTACATCGGCCTTCAATCTCACCAAGCCGTCGTATTCAGGGATTGGCGTGATCGCTTCGGCTGACAAAATCATGCCGTATTGACGAGTGACGTTGTAATACATCGAATCGGCATAGACGACTCGTTCACCTTGCCGGAAGACGATGTTGCCTTCCAGGTAAACTTCACCTTCTGCTTGGTCAATCTTGTTTGCACCGCTGAACAAACCGGTGACCTCGGGAAGCCAACCGACAATCTTATCCGCAGACAGCGAGACGGTGCCAAGGTCGAGTCGTTCGCCGCCAGGCATTTCTGCTTGGACATCCCGAATCAATACGGTGACACCACCGCGCGCGACAACGACAGTCTCGCCTGTCTCTGGTCGGTTTTGTGTTTCAATTTGCGCCGCGCGCCCAGTCCCTCGCGATAGAATCTCGATCGAGCGCGAGCCGCCTCCAAGAATCAGTTGGAAACGACCGTCGCTCCTTGTGGGCTCCGCTGGCATCATCGGTTCGTCCGGCGAGACAATCTGAGGCGTTGGTGCCGCTGGGTCTTGCATTATTGCGGTCGTGGTAACTAGCTCATTCCATTCGGAATCAATCAAGCCAGCGGTGTCCGGCATGGGCGCGTATTGAACGGGTGCAACGAGACGCGGGGTCAAGATTTCGAGTTCAGCTGGTTTGGATGGGGCGAATCCACGGTATTGCGGTGCGTCGATCGTGGGCTCGGTGGCAACTGCCCATTTGCCGCGATACGGCGACGATAGTGGTTTACCATTGGCTTGCACCATTCCATCGGCGGCGGAGACCTGCCATAGCTTTGAGGTCGGATGCTGCACCACTCGCAATACCATTCGTTCACTTGCTAGCATTCCTTCGGGTGCATTCAGGCTGCAGCGACCTTCAAGAATGTAGTAATCGCCGGTCGAATCGGTCCAACGCAGGACACTGTCACTACGAGCATCGACGCGGGTGGATTGGTTTTGACCAGCAGGGATCTGAAGAATAGGAACCTGGGCGCGAGCAAAATTTCCCATGGCCAAGATAATGCACAGCAAGAAAAATACGATTTTTTCGGGCGGCAGCACCCCTAAAGGCACCGTTAACCACCGCGCAGCCGCTACCGGCCCCTGAAGATTTCGTCTCCTAAGGCGTGAGTCTCGATCTCGCTGATGGACCCAAATTGTCAGCAAATTGCGGCGTTTCTTTTGACCTGCGAACCCTGATTTCACCGTCCGCGACGGAGCGGCATTCGCGCGGAGTCTACGAAACCGATCTCGCCGCTCACAAGCCGAATCAATCGCCTGATTTTGCGCTAAATTTCGAGGAAAGTTGATTTTGGTGCAAAGCTTGCAATCGTAGAGGCGAATCGCGTTTGGTGTCAAAATGGCAGATTTCGAAAACCAATCGCTTGTCAGTCAAGTAGTAACAAACATCGTTTCAAGTTCCGGGCCATCACGCTGCTCTCTCGATGGCCAGATAATAGGGAGAATCTAAAATGCATCGCTCGTGGAAGAATCTCAGTTTGGTTTTTGGCGCGGTTCTCTGCGGATCGCTGCTGACCGGCATCGTGATGAGCTTGCCAACACATCTGACATCCGGGATATACGCCGACCAAGTAAATTCGGCAGGACAGGCGAAAATAAATCTCGGGGCTGCTGACGATCTTTCAGCCGCGTTTCGCAATGTGGCCGAAGTTCTAAAACCAAGCGTCGTGAGCATCAGTACTCGAACCGCCGCCAAAGTGAAACACGGGGGACGCCGGCAGGTGCCGCCTGGTTTCGGTGGACAATTGCCACCCGGTTTCGAAGACCTTTTTCGCCAATTCGAACAGATGCCCGAAGGCCAAGCTCCCCACGGCCAAGCTCCCGAGAACAATGGCGTTGGCAGCGGAGTGATCGCTCGCGCCGACGGCTACATTTTGACCAACAACCACGTTGTTGAGGGCGCCGACGAGTTGCAGGTTGAACTCAGCGATGGACGTAAGGTGGCTGGCAAAATCGTTGGCACTGACCCATCCACCGACTTGGCCGTTGTCAAAATCGATGCCAACAACCTCCAGCCCGTCGCGTTTGGAGACAGTGATGCGATCCGAGTTGGCGATTGGGTGCTAGCTATCGGAAGTCCGTTTGGGCTCGATCAAACCGTTACGGCCGGAATCATTAGCGGTAAGAATCGCGTCCAAGGAATTGTCGGCGGCCGAGATGGCTTCGAGGATTTCTTGCAAACCGACGCAGCTATCAATCCAGGCAATAGTGGTGGACCGTTAGTGAATCTTCGCGGTGAACTTGTCGGGATCAATACTGCGATCCTATCGCGCAGCGGTGCCAGCGCGGGCATCGGTTTTTCGATTCCTGCGAGTCTTGCCCTGCCAGTGTTGAATTCGATTATCGAAAGCGGTTCTGTGCGGCGCGGCTTCCTTGGTGCCCAGGTCGGTGACGTCAATGCGGATGTGGTCAAGGAGTTTGACTTAAAGACCGACACCGGAGCTCTGATTCGTGGTGTGGTCGAAGGACAACCGGCCGCAGTCGCTGGATTACAACCCGGTGACGTCGTAACACGGATCGATGGTAAACCGGTTACAAGTGGATCGCAGTTGCGCAACGTGATTGCATCGAAACTGCCAGGTTCGTCGGTCAGTTTGTCCGTCAATCGAAACGGTGCGATGAAAGATATGACCATTAACTTGCAAGAACGCACGAAAGAGAGCTTGGCGCTAATCGACAACAATGATCCGGGTACAGTGATGGGCGCAAAGCTTGAGCCGATCACAGCCGAGACAGCTCGCGATTTGGGTCTTGATGAATCTGCAACTGGGTTGGTAGTCACGGATATTCAGGACGAGTCGATCGCGGCACAAGGTGGCCTAGCAGTGGGAGACATCATCGAGCAATGCAACGGGCAGTCGCTGGCCAGCGTCGACGAGCTGAAGACAGCGCTTCGAAGCGCAAAAGATGCCGGACGTGCCGTGCGATTGGTCGTTCGCCGAGGCAACGTTCGATCGCTGATTGTGATTCGCTAAGCATTGAGCATTCTCGTCCCCTGGCTCTGCCAGGGGATGCAATGTCTCGGAGGCTCCGCCTCCTGTTTTGCTCGGACCAAGTGTCCGCCGGCGTAATCCTACACATCTTTTTTAAGACCCGTGCCAGCTTGCCTGGCAGGTCAATCGGATCACAACCAGACGACGAAGGCTTCCCATCCGACTGCAATTATCCGATTATCCAGCTTCCGACGCTGAAAGCGTCGGAAGCTGGATAATTGCGATATCTACGCGATGAGCGTCGTTTTCTGGTGATGATCATTGGCTCCACCCAGGCAAGCTGGGTGGTGGCCGAAGGTCCTTTTGAAGATGTGTGGGATAACGAGGGCTCCACCTTGGTACGCGCTGCCTCCAAGGCTCCGCCTTTCTTCTTTTCGATAGCATAACCACGATAGCCTCCGCTGCTGGCTTTGCTCGCTTCACCTCGGCTCAGTTACTGACCTCGTCCCCTGGCTCTGCCAGGGGACGCAATGTCTTGGAGGCTCCGCCTCCTGCCGCCGAGCCCCGCAACCAGTTACAGCCGAACAGCGAGCATGGACAAAAATGCGAGCCGTTTTTCGTTTACCTTGGTGTCGACGCTGGTTTGCGATAGACTTTCTACATGCCAATCATACGCCAACTGCCGCCCAACCTCGTCAACCAGATCGCTGCGGGCGAAGTGATCGAACGCCCTGCGTCCGTTGTCAAAGAATTGCTCGAAAATAGCATCGATGCCGGATCCCATCGCATCGAAGTCACGGTCAATGGCGGCGGCAGCGAATTAATTCGCGTGGCCGACGATGGCTGTGGCATGACTGCCGATCAATTGCCATTGGCGATCAGCAGTCACGCGACGAGCAAACTACCTGACGACGATTCTCTGTTTCATGTTCAAACCCTTGGCTTTCGCGGCGAAGCCATTGCGTCCATTGCATCCGTCTCACAATTGACTATCCGCAGCCGCACCGAGAGCTGTGACGGAGGATCGGAAATCATTGTCCGCGGAGGTGCGGTAGAAGCGCCGGCACCATGTGGCTGCCCCGTGGGAACTGTGATCGAAGTTCGCAACCTGTTTTTCAACACGCCGGTCCGACATCGCTTCATGCGTTCCGCACAAACTGAAAACGGTCATATCGTCGAAGCGTTCACTCGGCTCGCATTGGCCAACTCGCATGTTCACATGGTTTTGCGTAGCGGCGAGCGGATGCTGTTCGACTTGCCTCCCACGACCCAGTGGTCACAGCGCATCACCGCATTCTTCGGCGATGAAATTGGCCAATCGCTGATCCGTATCAACAGCGACGATGCCGAAGTAAAAGTCTCTGGTTACGTCTGCGATCCTTCAGTCAGCCGTGGCAACGCGCGGATGCAGTACCTGTTCCTCAATGGCCGCCATATCCGCGATCGAGCGCTACAACATGCGCTCGGCGAAGCTTATCGTGGGTTACTGATGGTGGGGCGGTTTCCAATCTGCTTCATGCAACTTTCGATGCCGCCTGAATTGATCGACGTCAATGTGCATCCAACGAAACTGGAGGTGCGTTTCACGGACAGTGGTCGCGTCTATGCACGGTTGCTGCAAACCTTGCGTCATCACTTTCTTTCGACAGATATGACAATGCGGGTCGGGCCACAGCCTGCGTATTCGAACACCAGTGACAATGCTTCATTGAACTCGATAGGTTCACAGGATCTGTCGACGAGTTCCAGCGTATCGCTGCCGCATTCGGAATCTGGTCATCGCCAAAGCGTCATTCAATGGGCCCGAACGGGTGTTGAAAACATGGGCCTTGAAAACATGGGCCTTGAAAACAGGGGCGTTGATAACACGGGTATCGGGACGTCAGGGATAGGGAACTCGTTCAGCGGATTGCCTGGAACGCTCCCTTCGTTTCGTCCATTCCCAAGCGACCCTAATCCGCTCAGTGGTTTGTCGGCATTCGGATCGGCGGCCACGGCTCGCCCCACGACGTCGCCGCGCGAGCTCGCTCCTTGGGAGCAAGATACGGTAACGCACTTGCCTAGAAACGCTGATGTCAATGACGACTCGGCCATCCTTCGCGCGGACGGTTCACACAACCAAAGCGTGCCCGTCCCGCACAACTACGTCCCGCATAGCAGCCTGGGCTTTCAAGTTCATAACCGATACCTTGTCACCCAGGATGAAGCCGGTATGGTCGTGATTGATCAGCATGCGCTTCATGAACGCGTGATGTATGAGCGAATCCGTGAAAAAGTGATTACCAGCGATGGTCACCTCGAGACCCAGCGAATGTTGGTTCCAGAACCGGTATCGCTAACGCCTGCCGAGCGATGCGCAGCGCTTGATGCTCGTGAATTGTTAATGCGAATTGGCATTGAAATTGATGATTTTGGTGGCGACACGATCTTGATCAGCGGTTATCCCGCGATGCTTGGCAAGACGCCGCCAAGCGATCTACTTCGGCAAGCACTTGAGTCGATTATTTCAGCAGGCAAGCAACCAGAAGTGAGAGATATCCTTGATTCTCTATTGCATTCAATCGCCTGTAAGGCTGCGATCAAAGCGGGAGATCGATTGACGCCCGAAGAGATCACCAGTTTGCTTGAGCAAAGAGAACTTTACCAAGATACGCATCATTGCCCACACGGGCGACCGACGGCATTGTTCTTCAGTCGCGACGAGCTCGATCGTATGTTCGGCAGGCTTGGCCCTCGAGGCCGCGTTAAAACTTAGTGCAGGACCTACTTGCAATCTGCGTCGTGACCAACCACGATGGAGATTCAGCTATCCACAAAACCCACCTGAAGATCCCGCCATGTTTCGCTCCTTGTTGCTCGTGTCGCTACCACTTTCCTTCAGCAGTATTGTCACCGCAGCGGATTGGCTTCAGTTTCGCGGGCCTGACGGACAAGGGCACTCAGAGGCCAAGAATTTGCCACTCACCTGGAGTGAAGCCGAGCATATAGCCTGGAAGGTTCCCATTGCTGGGCTCGGTTGGTCGTCACCTTCGATTCAAGGCGATCAGGTTTGGCTGACGACTGCGATTGACGATGGCAAGTCTTTGCACGCGATTGCGCTGAATCGACAGACTGGCCAAACGATTCACGATATCGAGGTGTTTTCCATAGAAGCTCCTGGGAATGTGCATAAAAAGAACAGCCACGCCTCGCCGACTCCATTGATTCAAGGAGATCGCATCTACGTCCACTTTGGAGCTCACGGTACCGCATGCCTAACCACCGACGGAAAGGTTGTCTGGCGTACTAACGATCTACGGTATAATCACGTACACGGCCCAGGAGGATCGCCTGTGATCTTTGAAGACCTTTTGATTTTGAATTGCGATGGCTCGGATACTCAATTCGTAGTTGCGCTCGACAAGAGCACAGGTAAGATCCGTTGGAAGAAGAAACGCGAACACATCAGCGAAGATCGACTCACTGGCAAATCCAATGTGCCGATGGCCTACTCAACTCCGCTATTGGTTGAGGTCAAGGGAACCATGCAATTACTAAGCTGCGGTGCTGACAGCATCGTTTCGTACAACCCGCGTACCGGCGACGAGTACTGGTGGTTTCGCTATGACGGATACTCAAACGTACCGAGGCCAGTGGTTGGCAACGGGTTGGTCTTCGTCAGTTCGGGTTACGATAGTCCCCAATTCTATGCCGTTCGAGTAGACGGATCTGGTGACGTGACTGACACCCACCTCGAATGGACCATGAAGAAAGCCTCGCCGTTGAACCCATCGCCACTGCTGATAGGCGATGAACTGTATTTGGTAAGCGACAATGGTATCGCAACATGCCTGGATTCAGTTAGCGGCGAACAGCACTGGCAGGAACGCATTGGTGGTAATTTCTCTGCATCGCCAACGATGGCAGACGGGCGTATTTATTTGCTTGACGAAGATGGCAAGACCACCGTGATCGCACCTAGAAAAACATTTGAAAAGCTTGCTACCAACAAGCTTGGAGGTCGAACGTTGGCAACGCCGGCTATCGTTGACGAATCCATTTTCCTGCGCACCGATACGCACCTGTACCGAATCGAAAAATAGTCTTTTTAATGACACTTCTTGTTGATCGCCACGAAAATGAACGGATTTAGCGGTACGGCGCGAGCCGTCCGTTGTTATAGAGGGTTTCCATCGTTTTAGTGAGCCGATGGGCGCTAGCCGGCGCTAGCCACGGGCCGTCAACGGTAAGCGTCCTGCCGTAGAGCCCGACGCTAGCGCGTACGGCTCACCAAATCAACAGCCCGCGAGCGGGCCGGTCTCGCTGAGGCGCGAGCCACCGGATGGCTCGCGCCATACCGCTAAATTATGCGATCAGCGAGAAATGTCGCCTTACTCGCTCACAATAGAGACGCGATTCCAGTAGGCCCATTCGTTTTCCCAACCGTTTGGACCGTTTTCGATTGTCAACGGGATCTTTCTTCCGGCGAACGGACTTAGGTCAACGGACACGTCCAGCCATTCGTCGTCGCCGACAGTCTTAGCGCCAATGATTTTATTCGCCAGGACTTCATTGCCAGCCAAAACTCGCAATTGCCAATCACCATGCGGATGATGGCTAACTCGCAACACGAGACGTGTCGTCACGCCCGTCGGAACTTCGAACTCGCGAAACAGTGTGCTTGGCGTGTTGCGATTAAGCGGATGTGTTTGAACGGCTACTGCGTTGCGAAATGAGGCGTGACGCAATACGCCACCTTCGCCCACATCGCGGACGATAAAGCCGGGGGCCACCTCTTTGACCGTTCGTTGCCAAAGAGGATCTTGTTTCAAATTTGCAGTTTCCTCAACGTTAGCACCGGCGTCACCGGTCACCATCCGACGCGCGACAAACTCGGGTAGCGTCGGGATCTTTCCGGCTACGGCCAGCTTCAGCGCCTCACGCGAGTTTCCAGGCACCATCGGCTCCAGTGCAAACCAATACATGCGAGGCAAGTTATTGTCGTTGACATCTTCTTCATGTGATGTGAGGCCTTCCAAGATACGCCATCGATCCGCAAACGGCATCCGTTGAACCGCCGACGCAAGATATAGCCGCACCACTGGCGACGGGTCGTTCGTTGCCATGTCTGCGAACCGATCCAATATCTCGCTGTCAACCGTCGCGTGATTGGAGTTGCTCGCATCTTGAAACGCATTCAAAACACTCGAATCGCAAAGAAACTGAATCGCCCATCCGCGTACATAGGGATCTTCGTGTGTAAGTAGCTTCACCATTCGATCTCGCCCCAACCCATCGGTGACCTGCAAAGCCCACAATGCGCGAAGTCGCTTAGGTGAGCTCGCCGCCGATTGAAATAAGTTTTCGAGCTGCGAATGCACAATCGCTCGATTCATTTTGCCGGCTGCCGAACGTGAATGCAACACCGTCCGCGACTGTCGTACATACCAGTCATTTTCATGCGCCTGCAGACCCACCAATTCGCCGTCCGACATCACCTTTAGGTTGGGAGGTTTGATTGCCTGCGCGTCCTTCGGCAAGATGCGATAAACCCGACCGCTGTTAGGAAAGTTCACGATGTTGCCGCACACATCGGTGTCATGCCAGTCCAAGATATAGACGCCACCTTCGGGACCAATTTCGACGCTGAACCCTACCCATGCCAGATCGTTGGTTGGCATGAAATCATCCCCATGCTTGCCGATAAAGCTCGATCCATTAGGCTCCATGACATCCGTCAGTACAGCATGTTCGTGAATGTTGCACATGAACAATCGATTGCGATACTCTTTCGGAAATGCATCGGCGAGATAAAAGCGAGCACCACCGTGCGCTGACAAATGGGCGTGATCACGGATGGTCTTAATATCGTCGTAGATATGCGGATTCACGTGAGGCAGGCTTTGTTTGGTATAGGAGCCGCCTTGGACGACATGAAACAGGTGCGGGATGACACAACATGTCGCGAACCCTTGGCCATGTTCGTTAAAGTCAAATCCCCAGGGGTTGGATAATCCCCGAGCGAAGATTTCGAACGTCTTACGAATGGGATGGTACCGCCAGATGCCGCCATCGATAAACTGCCTTTTCGAATCGTCGTCATCGATATGGCCCACGTAAGATTTTGTGAACACACCGTGGCATCCGTACAGCCAACCATCAGGTCCCCAAATAAAGCTATTGAGAGTCTCATGCCGATCATTGATTCCCCAACCATTCAATAAAGGTTGGGGAGCTGCATCAGGCTTGTCATCACCGTTTTCGTCAGGAATGAAGCTCAGGTTGGGTGGTGAACCGACGAACACACCACCGAAACCACAGGCCAAACCCGAGGTGAATGTCAACTTGTCAGTAAAGGTCTTCTTCTTATCAAAGACTCCATCGCCGTTTGTATCTTCCAAGATTTGAATGCGGCTCACCTGCTCATCAGTGTGCTCTCCACGCGTTCGATAATTGAAATTCTCGGCAACCCACATCCGTCCACGTTCATCAAAACAGAACGCGATCGGCTCGGCAATGTCCGGCTCCGACGCGAACACGGATACCGCGAAGCCAGGTGGGATCGCCATTTTGGCAACAGCCTCGTCGGGTTTCAAAAACGGCGCGCCACTGGTCGTGTGCTGCTGCTTAGGAAGCGTATTTCTCGCGTCGTCAGCCACCGCCGTGAGAGAGCTGGCAACCATTGCGCCGATGACAATGGCGCTGGCAACCATTGCGCCGACAACCTCGATGAAGACGATGCTCCGTTGAATAAGCGCTTTGAATTGGGTTCTACGGATCATTTCGCCATCTCCACTTGCTCGGTCGTTCGAAGGTACTTAATCAAATCGATTACCTCTTGAGGCTTCATTTGATCCAACTGTCCATCAGGCATCATTGACTTGGGCGAAACACTCCGTGATTCGATGTCGTCTTTGGCGACAACGACCCTTGGCTGCTCAGGCGTTTTTAGCACCACGCGAATCGCGTCTTCTTCGGCCAGGACGCCGTTGAGCACTCGCCCCTCGACAGTAAGAATCTGAACCGTCTTGTAGCCATCGGGAACATCATAGCTGGGGTCAACGCTATTCAACAGAATATAGTCCAAGTTGGCGCGGTTTGAGCCAGTCAGATCGGGACCAACCTTGCCGCCTTCGCCGTAAAGCAGATGACATGCCGCGCATGTTTTCTGGAATATGGCACGACCTTTCGATGCATCAGCGCTAGCCAGCTTTTCTGGCGTGACCATTTTCTTGTATTTTGCGATTGCTTGCACGCGATCAGCAGCCACCGGTCGAACATCACCAAAGAGTTCAACAAAACGCTGGCCCAAAATCTCGTTCAACGATCGCGCGATGTGCACCGGAACATCTTCTCGCGATACTTTTTTTTGCTTGATCGCCTCCAGCAACGCTTCCGCATAGTCCTTGCGAGAGGCGAGCGTTTCAATGACGGCCCGGCGCAGCTCGGGGGAAAACTGCTCGTAGCGGCCAAGCAAAATCGATGGAGCCGATGAATGGGCGATAGTCGCATAACCGCGAACGGCGTCTAGTGTAAACATCGGTTCATCCAGCAACGCCTCAAAGACTTCCGACGCATCTTTGGATTGTTGGTCCAGCAGTGATCGTAAGGCCGAGCGCCTTTGACTTTCGCCTGCCGAGCGATCTTTCAGCAGCGCGATCGATCGCTGAGTTGCATCACGATCACCAAAGATCTGCGATAGTTTCGTCGACAAGTCACGAACGTTAGCGTCTTTGCTGTGAGCGAGTTTCTTACTCAACGCGTCCCAGCCACGAGGCGGCGTCACATTTCGCCGTCCCTCTAATCCGCTTAACATTCCTCGCATCAATGAGCTGCAAGTGTTTGGTTCGCTTGACGTTGCGTCAAGAGTTTCGACCAGCAGTGCGAACGACTTCGTTTCATCGACTGCGATTGCGAAATGGGGTCCGCTGACCAGCAAGATCGCAATCAAACATCGCAAGGAACGCAGCAAACAAATAGCATCGTTGTTGATGCTAACGCGAGGATTAAAAGAGCAATTCATGGATCACCTTCAGATCGGCAGTTTTCAAATTCATGGGCGGCACCGACACGGAGTATTGAACAACATAACCTACAAGTGTGGTGCCAATTTCATTCCGAGCATTCGTTTCTTACGCCAACGGCGTTAAACAAAATAGCCCAGGGTTGCGGTGTGCTTGCGAGCGGCGCAAGCACACCTTTTGGCGGCGAAGCCGCCAAAATCGCGGAGAGATGCGGCGGCGAACGTAACCCAGGGTTGGGGGGGGGGGG
>JAYVSE010000147.1:0-5973 GCA_043775635.1 Planctomycetaceae bacterium
GTTTTCCTGGTGAGAGTTTTTGATCCCTATCATCAGACCGATTTGCCCACTTATTCGCTACCCTGCGCTAACCTTGCGCACCACATTTATTGTTGAACCAAAAAACTTTGGGAAGGATGCTTTTTGCTTATCCTGCGAAAACGGTGTCGGACACTGTCGAAAAAGTTCTCGCCGATGATGGAATAGGAGAGTTTAACGCAAAAACCGCGAATGTCGACGTTTTTTCCGCGTTTGATGGATTCAAATTGCCGTTTTGAAACGCTCGAACTCTCGGTCTATCCCTTACGCGCAATCATCCGCAAGCATTATGCTGCCCGTTCGACCCCGCGTTTTCTGAGAATCTTCGTCCCGCTGTCTGCACCATGAACTACAACACCCACGTTGAGAATCCAGACGTCATCCTGATTGGAAGCGGGATCATGTCCGCAAACCTTGGGGCGATGCTTAAAAGGTTAAAACCCGATCTCAGGATTCAGCTCTACGAAGTCGCTGACCAGCTTGCCCAGGAGAGCTCCAATGCATGGAACAATGCTGGCACGGGGCACGCGGGCATCTGCGAACTTAGCTACACACCCAATCAAAATGCTGATGGAACGGTCAACGTAAGTAAAGCCATTGAGATCTTTGAGCAGTTCGAGCAATCGAAATCGTTTTGGGGATTCGCGGTCCGAGAAGGCATGCTCAGCCAACCCCGAGACTTCATCAATCCCGTGCCCCATATCAGCTTTGTTCACGGCCAAAAGCAGGTGGACTTCCTCAGAGCGCGCCATCAAGCGATGTCGGCACACCATTTTTTTCGTGAGATGGAGTTCACAACCGACCGTGAAACCATTCGGTCTTGGGCTCCATTGCTTGTCGATGGGCGAGATTCCACGCCTATCGCTGCAACCAAAATGGACTCGGGAACTGACGTCGATTTTGGTGCGATATCACGCAAGTTGATTCATTGGCTCTCGCAGCAAACGGGCTGCGGAGTGGCAACGAATCATCGCGTGATAGACCTAGACCGCACAGCAATGGGCTGGAGCGTGGCTGTCAAGAACTTAGCGAACCAGAGTCAGATCAAAAGCCAAGCGAGCTTTGTTTTTATTGGTGCCGGTGGCGGGAGTTTGCCGTTGCTGCAAAAATCCAAGATTGCCGAAAGCCGTGGATTTGGCGGATTTCCGATCGGCGGTCAGTGGCTCGTTTGCAATCAGCCTGAGATCGTTGCAAAGCATAAAGCCAAGGTCTACGGCCAAGCATTGGACGCAGCGCCGACGATGGCGGTGCCTCACTTGGATACGCGGATGATCGATGGTAAGGCGTCGCTCTTGTTCGGACCATTTGCCGCGTGGACCACAAAATTCCTGCACCGCCATGGTAGTTTTTTTGACCTTCCGGGTTCAGTCAAGCTGGACAACATCGGCTCGCTTTTAAAGGTGGGACTCTATAACCTGCCGCTAGTTCGGTACCTAATCCAGCAAGGCACTCAGAGCATGGCTGCAAGAATCAAGGTTTTGCATGACTTTTATCCAGCGGCGAAGGCTGAAGATTGGAAGCTGATCGATGCAGGAATTCGCGTCCAAGCGATCAAGAAAGAGGACGGTCAGGCAGGAATTGTGCACTACGGTACCGAAGTCGTCACTGACGCTGACCGTACAATCTCAGCGCTCTTGGGCGCGTCGCCAGGAGCGTCCGTTTCTGTTGCTGTGATGCTGAACGTTATCGAAAAATGCTTGCCGCATTTGCTAGAAACCGATGCGGGTAGAGCGGCGATCAAGGAAATGATTCCAACCTATGGTGAAGACATCCTGCAAGCATGCAATGAAGAGCGATTTTACGACGTCGATCGCTTAGCGATGAATGACTTGTTTGGATGATCCGCATTTGCGTTAGGCGATAATGTCATGGACCACTTTTCCGTGTACATCGGTCAAGCGGTAGTCGCGACCGCTGTAGCGATAGGTCAACCGCTCGTGATCGAGACCCATCAAATGCAAGATTGTGGCATGTAGGTCATGAACGTGGACTCGATCTTCGACGGCGGTCAAACCGAACTCGTCCGTCGACCCGTAGGTGATGCCACCCTTTACGCCGCCGCCAGCCATCCAGGTTGTAAAGCCGTAGTGGTCGTGGTCGCGGCCCTGCTGGCCCTCCGATGTTGGTGCACGACCGAATTCGCCACCCCAAATCACCAACGTTTCTTCAAATAGTCCACGCTGCTTGAGGTCCTTGATCAGCGCCGCGATACCCTGGTCGCACGCGACAGCTAATTCGCGGTGTCCACCAACAATGTCGTTGTGACCGGTGTCCCAGGCGATATCGTAGCCGTCGATGGAATGCGAAAGCTGAACGGTCCGGACGCCACGTTCGATCAGGCGGCGCGCAAGCAAACAGCCCTTGGCGTATTCGCTGTCTCCATACATCTCCAACGTTCCTTTCGATTCTTGGCTCGTATCAAACGCATCCGGAACGGCGAACTGCATCCGAAACGCCATTTCCATCGTTTGGATACTGGCTTCCAGTTGTGAATCGTGTTGCTGACGTTGCAAATCCATCTGGTTGAGCTTGGTCAACAAATCCGCCTGATGACGTTGGTCGACTTTGGGCAACCAGTTGTTCTTCAGGTCGTGAATGATTTGTTCCGGCTTCATGTCGTGAATGTTCACGTAGGTCCCAGTGTAGGCACCAGGCAGAAACGCATTGCCCCAGTTAGCAAGTTTGTTGCGTGGCTGAGCCCGTGGACTCATCGAGATAAACCCAGGAAGATCTTGGTTCTCAGTTCCCAAGCCATAGACCAACCATGAACCCATGCTGGGACGCGTCGGTTGTAAATGTCCGACGTTCATCATCATCATTGCACTAGCATGTTCCGGAGTATCCGTATGCATCGAGTGGATGAAACAGATATCGTCAACCATTTCGGCAACCTGCGGAAAAATATCGCTGACGTATTTTCCACATTCACCATACTGCTTGAACGAAAATGGCGATGGCATCAGCCCCATCTTCGTATTTCGCAGCGACTTGCGATCGACACATTCGGGACGTTCACCAACGTGCTTAGCGATCTCCGGTTTGTAGTCAAACGTATCCACTTGCGACGGGCCACCAGGCATGAATAGTTGAATCACATGTTTCGCTTTGGGGGCAAAATGTGGAGCCTTGGGCGCGAGCGGTGAATCGGACATCGCCGAGCCAATCGCTCCTGGGCTGGACGCTGTCGCCGCCCGAGCAGCCCCGGAATGCATGTTCGACTGCGCAAGTACACCAGCCAAACCGAGTGTTCCGAACCCTGCACCGAGTTGGCGAAGCGCGTCGCGGCGATCAATCGGCTGCAATGGATTGCGGTGCAACATTGTGTTTACCTCACGAACATGAATTCATTTGAACTTAACAACACTTGAGCGTAGCGATCCCAATTGGATAGCCCCTGCCCATCGCTGCCCCTGCTAATAAACTGCAAGCCGATCTCTAGTTCCGCAGGCTCGGGACTGCGAGTGTAGAGCCACTCGTACGCTTGCTTGATGCGTTCTTCATCCGAATCACTTACTCGGTGCAATCTTCCCACCAAAGCTTTAGCCCGTTCAATCATAAATTTGCTGTTCATGAAAAACAGAAATTGTTGCGGTACGATGCTGCTCGGGCGTTGTTCGACCGTCGACCGCATCAATGGAAAATCGAAAAGACGCAAAAACTCGTCCGAATCAAAGGCGTCACCATTGCGACCAACTTTGGCATACAGTGTTCGGCGTTTGGTCTCCGTGATATTGTCGTGCGCCGGCCCACCGAGCGATGGATCGAGTTCACCGGTGACCGACAGCAGTGAATCGCGCCAAGCTTCAACATCCATTCGGCGTGGGCTCATTCGCCACAAAAAGCGATTGTCACCGTCGGCTTTGAATGACGCTTCGTCATAGTCACCGCCTAATTGATACGTCGCTGACGTCATGATTTGGCGGTGCAGCGACTTCAGAGACCAGCCTTCGGCGACAAATTCGCTGGCGAGCCAATCGAGCAATTCGGGATGTGTCGGACGCTCGCCCAGCGATCCAAAGTTACTGGGTGTGCGAACCAAGCCAACACCGAAATGATGCTGCCAGATGCGGTTGATAAACACACGGGCGGTGAGTGGATTTTGGGGGGCGATGATCGCGGCGGCAAGTTCTTCGCGCCCACTGCCCTTGCTGAAACGAACGGGTTCTGCACCCGAGATAACTCTCAAGAACCGACGCGGCGCGACGTCACCTGTCTTCAACAAATTGCCCCGCAAGGCGACCTTCATGTCTTCGCTGCCGGTGTCGTGCAGGGCGTGAGCGGTATCTAACATCGACGGCGAAGTTTTTTTCAACTCAGCAAGATCCGCCTTCCATTTATCCAACTGAGTCTGCTCCTCTTCTGTCAGTGCTTCCTGCTCAGTTGCTTCCTCTTGATTGTCTTTTTTTGGCTTTTTCCTAAAAGACTTGATCTTGCTGTCGAGGTCTTTGACCGCTTGCTCGTGATCGTTGAATCGTTTGACAATATCATCGGAAGCGAGTGGCAATTCATGGGTCCCGGAGTTATTAAAAATGCCAGCGAGCGAATAGTAATCTTGTTGTGGAATTGGGTCGAACTTGTGATCGTGGCATCTGGCACACGATCCAGTGATCCCCAGTAAACCTCGAGTCAAGATGTCGATTCGGTCGTCGAGTGTTTCTGCTTTCGATTGGGCGATACTATCGGGGTCACCACCGTCGGATTGATACGTCGGACCGAGCGCAAAGAAGCCGGTGGCGATTGCTTGGGACGGTTCACCACTCAAGTCGCCCGCAATTTGCAAGCGAATAAACTCGTTAATCGGCAGGTCGCGATTAAACGCATCGACGACCCAGTCGCGATATCGCCAAGCATCATCCAGCGCCTTGTCGCCCTCCAGAAAACCGCCTCGGCCATCGCTGAACCTGGCCACATCCAACCAATGGCGTCCCCAGCGTTGTCCATACATCGGTGAACCGAGCAATTCATCGACAAGCGACTCAACAGCGCGTTGATGGTTGACTGTAGCGGCCGCTGCAAACGATTGCATCTGCTCGGGAGTTGGTGGGATGCCGATCAAATCGTTGTAAATGCGACGGGCCAAAATAGGAGGTGCCGCAAACGGTGTGGCGTGAAGCCCAGCCTGTGACCGACGTGCGACGACGAAGTTGTCGATCGGATTGCCAACTTGGTTAGTCAGCGAACCGTCGGCTACGGCTGGGATGTCAGGTCGTTGGACTGGCTGCCACGCCCAATGACTCCCTTGCGCTGTGTGCCAATCGAACGTTGACCAATCTTTTGCTTCAGCCGTCACGGGGCCACCCTGCGATGAAGTCACTTCCGGCCAAGGTGCTCCCATCTCCACCCACTTCGACAGCAGATCGATTTGTCGCGGTTCTAATTTCCGGTCCGGCGGCATTTCACTGTCTTCGTATTTAACTGCCGCAATCAGCAGGCTCTCTGCTGGCTTGCCAACGACTATCGCTGCTCCTGATTCGCCGCCATGCAACATGCCTTCACGACTATCCACGTACAGGCCAGCTTGCAATTCCGCCGCATCGGTACTGTGGCAATCGTAACAGTGCTCAACCAGGACGGGGCGTATTTCCGATTCGAAGAACTCGATTTGGTCGGCCGTAAACGTAGGCCTCTCCACAATGGCGACGCTGTCTTCCCCACCGCCAGCGATGGCGACAAACAGCAGGCCAATGAGGATGAACGGGTATCGGATCATGACGATTCGATGCGGTGACAAATGTCGGTGGGTTTTTTAGAGCGGGGCAAGTTTGTAACACTCACCCTTGATTGACTACCATTTCAAGGCAGTGTATTCATATATGAAATCGATTTCAAGTCCGCGATGGAACGCATCGCCGGATAAATAAGCACCCGTGCACAAGTTTCTTAGTTTAACCGCGTGGGCATCGCCCCGCGCGTTTGCCTCAAAACACGCGGCCCGATGGGCACGCGGTTTAACGA
>JAYVSE010000148.1:0-7139 GCA_043775635.1 Planctomycetaceae bacterium
GCTTGGGCATTTAGAGCACCACACCCCACCGTAGTTGCTGCACTGCGCAATGCTACTGGACGGATTTTACCTTTTCGAGGGGTTGGGCATTAATAGCCATATTCCGTCCGGGCCGCGTCTACTACTTTTGGCCTAGACCGTTTGACATATTGCTGAGGACTAGAGATAAGAGCAAGCTGACAATTCATTGTACGAATCAACTGAGGTTGTCACCTTCGAGCGTCGCAACACATAATATCCGTGGTCTCATCAGAGTGGTGCGCCAGCCTTGAATCGGAAGGCCGCTCTACAAAAGGAATATATCCGTGCATCGAACCGTCGTTCTTGCGCTGTGCTTGGCTTCGATATCCGTCAACTATGTGTTGGGCCAAGTAACCACTACGGCGGGCCAAAACCGCGAGCTAGCCGTGGAGGGCAGCGGGCTTCTACCAGTTCCGGTGATCGAACCCGGAATCCTCAGCACGACTCCGCTCGCGAATTCATTCAAATTCGACTCATCTGGTGAATTGTCACGAATGGTTTATCAAACAAATGAGGATCCGCACTTCAATGTTGTCGTTCGCGATTTCAGCATCCCACCCGACGGCAAAAATCACAGACTCACTTTCACGGTCACGTCCATGCTGCAAATTCACGGCGATCTTGCAAAGATTAGCGTTGATAGTCAGGAAATTGCGCTACCCGACACCCAGAATATTGCGGTCACGCCGGGCGCGACGGTAGATGTGGTCAATAGCGGCAAGCGCGAAGCGGTTATTAGTGTCATCGCCGTCGAAAGGATGCAGCGATGAGTGCTCGCACGCGCATTTGGACTGTGCTAATCCTGTTCACTTTATGTGTCACCAAGATCGAGGCTGAGGACTGGTATGCCTATCGTCATGATATATTTCGGACCGGATCACAAGAGTTCTTTAGTGATCTGGCAAATCCAAGTAGGCTCGCCAACCTGTCCATCAAGTGGCAATTCCCCCCCGATCAAACGCCTGCCGCGGCGAGCTTCTCGGCATCAGCAATTATTGTCGATGATACAGTCTACATTGGCGATGTGGGCGGGCGCTTTTATGCTCTGAATGCTGTTACTGGTTCACTCAAGTGGCAGTTCCCGAAGGCATCTGATCCACCCCTGAATGGCACATGCGGTGTCGGCGGAAATGGTGGGGGGTTTGGTCAGTACGGCATCCACTCGAGCGCAACATATGCGCTAATAGCGGGTCAGGATGCTGTAGTCTTCGGCGCGCCCGATCCGAGTCCCGCCACGGAAGGTGGACTCGGCAGCGCGCGACTTTTCGCTCTAAGCATTTTGTCGGGTGAATTGCTGTGGAAGAGTGATGTTGTTGCGCATGTAAGCGGGTGCACTGACGGCAGCCTGTCGGAGTTGCACGAGCGAATCGCGTACTCATCGCCCTTGGTAATCGGCGGTAAGATCTACATTGGTGTTCACGATACCGGGGACAATCCGATTCAAAATGGAAAGGTCGTCGCCGTCGATCAGCAAACAGGGAAGATAGACGCCAATTTCCGGTATGCATCGACAACCACGCGTGGAGGCGGCGTATGGAATTCGCCGGCCACGGATGGCGCGGGCGTTTACTTTACAACCGGAAACACAGCATCCAGTAATGCATCCGAGCCCACCGTTAATCACGGCCTGAGCATGATCCGTGTCGACCGGGAAACTGGTAACCTCATCTGGGCGTTTCAGCCCGTGCCTTTCAATCTCGATGGCGATGCGGACTGGGCTGCCGGCGCGACTGTGATGTCCACAAGCTGCGGGCGATTGATTGCCTCAGTTCAGAAGGATGGCTGGACCTATGCAGTCAACGCTGGCACAGGTAGGCCGGGTGCTCCAAGTGTGGCGTGGCAGTTTCCGCCGACCGGTTTCCCTTTCACAAAGTACGAACATGGCGATACTCACTATAAACGCCCGGGCGCCGCGTGGAATGATGTGTTAATCATCACCGCCGGGGGCGAATCCTTGCGTCAGCCCGGCTATGTCGCCGACGGATACAGCGAGTTGCATGCACTGAATGCATGCACCACCGACGAAAAGCGCCGGGTTCGTTGGATCGCGGACATTACGGCAACGGGGACCGGCGAGTACCGTCTCAGTTCGCCGACCGTGGTAGGAGGCATAGTCTATGTCGGTACAGCCCAAGGACATTTGATGGTCCTTGGAGACCCGAGTGTCGTCCCAGCCGCCCAGTCGCGCTGCACTAACCGGTATCACAATCCAGACTCTAACTGCATTAGTGCGGGCTATGCCGTAGTCCCAGTTCCAACTTTAATCAGAGACATACCGATGCCGGACCTTGGAGACACAGCAGGGTTGCGCCATGAGGTAGCACTTGCAAACGGGCGAGCGTTCGTTGCCACCGGTAATGGTCATGTTTACATGTTGGATACCGCGACTGCGGCAGACCTACCTGGAAATTGTATCGCTCACACGTACGGTTGCGGCAGCGAAGTAGACGTGCTTTGCAACATAACGCAGATAACGCCCTTCGACGTCAAGATTATTCCGAACCTTGGATTTGCTACGATTACGCCGGGAGCACCTCAGACGTTTAGTTTCATCGATACCAGGTCTCAAGATACAGGGAATTATCAGCTATGTCTAAAACAGGACCACACAGTATGTAGTAATCCGTTTCAGGTGAACTTTCTGTTCGGGGACCACGATATGTGCGGACCTACCGGGACCGGTGGCGCCGGAGGTGGGCTTGGGGGTGGCCCTCCCCATAGTTGCGTTCCGCATTGCCCAGAACTCGTTTCATCTCCAAGAATTGTGGGTAGCGCAATCTCGTCCAACGGCAATTCCGCATCGCAGCCTTCGTTATTCGACGCGCGATCTTGGAAAATTCAGAGCCTTGGTCACACTGCCCAGAGGATTCCGCTGCGTGGATTTTACATTGCCCACTTGCTCAGTGGTGACATTGCTGTGACGATCGGCGGCGTTACCATCAAGCAGACCCCGGGAGCATTTTGGGTCGTAAAGTCTGATGCGCTAATGGACGTGCAGGTACTCGGCGAGTCCGCAATTATTGAGACGATACGACCAAACATGCCGTAGGACGGGGGTGTAGTAAGCATGCCATGGCTGGTCGGGGATTGCATTGCCTGTCGCAAACTGCGATATCAGTCGAGGCGACGGCAACCCGAAAACCACCCCTCGCAATAGTCCGCTTTCGGAGTCCCAACTAACGAAGAAGGATGTGGTGTACGGTTGGGAGCCATTATCAACGACTTTTTTGGAGCGTGAAGCATGCATTCCCTATCCCTGATTCCTCCGACTCTGAGTATTGCCTTCAAAAAAGGATTGTCACGGTTGTGCGGCGCGTTCCCTGTGGCGTTAATTGCTGTCTGTGCTCCAACTCTGGCCGCGCCACCGAATATCCAGACGCAGATAACGATGATTCGCACGGGATGGGACGCCGAGCAATTTGGCATCGTCACGGTAGCTCCGATCCAAAATCCTGCCCACTGTCCCACGGCGGACGGATACGTGACCGATAGCAAACAACCGGGCTACCAGACCACCTACGCCGCAACTTTGCTCGCGTTTGCTGAACGCGCAACGGTCATCGTCGTCGTGGCCGAGCAGGGATGCATCGCGGGCCGACCGAAGCTGATCGGTATCGACGTCGTTCGATGAGCCGCGCGTTGCGCCTAACTGCAGGGCGCCGAGTCAGGCTCGGTATCGCGGTTTTACTCTTCGGCTGGGCGACGGTCGTAGGGGCCGATACCATGCGCACGGGTTCGGTCATCGTGCTGCCGGGTAGCACTATCACGATTCCGGTCCCGCCGCCGGGGTCAAATGCGGATGCGGCAAATCCGGTCTCAGTCGGCGACGTGATTACTCAGCGCAACAACAACCTACGCACAGGAACGACACAGCATGGTGGCTTGGATCAAGGCGCTGTCTCGGATGGGCGTTTCGGTTTCATCACGCAATGGCTCGTCGATGGGGTCGTGCTTGCCCAGCCCCTGTTCATGGCCAGGGTCAATTTTCCGCAGGGGCCGCGTGCGGCGGTGTTCATCGCAACATCGACGAATTGGGTCTACGCCTTCAATGCTGACTCGCCGTACGACAAACTGTGGGAACGCCATCTAGGCGAGCCCTACCGGATCATCGATCCATGGAACGATGCCAATCCGGAGAGACTGAAATGTCCCGTGCAAATGGCGTCGACGCAGCAGGATGATCAGGCACGGCCCCAGGTGGTCGTTCTGGGTATCGAAGCCACGCCAGTAATTGACCCGACACGTCAGCGCATCTTCATCAGCTATCGGAAGTTGGATGGTATTCCGGACGGGGCGCAGCGCATTGCAGCGCTGGACCTGCGCACAGGGCAATTAGCGAAGGCGGCCGATGGTCACGGCCTTGATCGGCGCATCACTGACAACCCCTTGTGGAATCAAGTCCACCGCAATCGCGCAAGCTTGCTGCTCGACAACGGCAATGTCTACGTCGGATTCTCCGGACGATGCGAGGACCCGGGTTCGCCGTTTTTCAAAAAGAACTCCTATCAGGGCTGGGTCTATGCGTTCGAAACGAACGACTTGACTCCTGCCGGTCGGTATCGCAGTGCGCAACAACCGGAAGGCATGCCATTTCCTGAACCAACTGACGATCCGATTTCCGGCGGCGGGATCTGGCAGGCATCGACCGGGCTCGCGGCCGACGGGCACGGCAACCTTTTCTTTGCCACCGGAAACACTGCCAAGGGCAGTCGGCCTCCGGACGCATTTGGTAAGAATCTGACGAACAGCATCATTCGCTTGCGCGTTGATCCCCTGCCTGGTCGGCCGCCGCGATCGCGGGCGCTCTCGATGACAGCGGCCGATTGGTTTACTCCCTATCGCAAGACTTGGCTCGATGTCGAAGATCTCGACTTCGCTGCCGCCGGCGTCGTGCTCGTCCCGAATTCCCGATACCTCTTAGCTGCCGGCAAGGAGGGTTTGCTCTACGTGCTCGATCGCGGCAATTTGGGCAAGTTCGACAACGGTACGCCGTTCGACTTGGGAGCACTGCTTGACAAGCACACATCCGAAGACCCGATTGGCCTCGATGATCCCCGGCGCGATCAAGTTGTCCAGAAGTTCCAAGCCGGCGTGAATCAGTACTGTGCGGCAGGACCGAATCCCATATTTTGTCTTGGGAAAGGCCAGCAGTACGAGCCCCGAACGCCCGAGCGCACCGGACGCGGCGTTGCAGTGAATGACTGGCTGCCCTGGCCGCACGTGCATGGCACACCGGTTTTTGGTGCCTTTCCAGACGGACGCGCGTTCATGTACGTCTGGGCCGAGAAAGATTTCTTGAAGGCTTACCGCTGGTGGGGTAAGCGCTTTGATACCGAGCCGGTGGTTGCAACCGCACTCGGCACAGGCCAGCCCGTGTTGGCGCCGCCGTACCTCTCAGACAGAATTGGCGCCGTTGGCATGCCCGGTGGGATGCTCGCATTGAGCATCGACGCCGCACCGCCCGCCGCCGGCGTGCTTTTCGCGTCGGTCCAGCGCTGCCAGCCCAGCGACGGCAGTCCGCCCTTCCGAGAGTGTTCGGTGCCCCGTTGCCGGAATTCGGCAGACTGTGCGCAGCAGCGCTTCGGCATGTTACGCGCCTTCGATCCACTCACACTTCGCGAGCTCTGGAACAACCAGGGTGACACGTTCGGCAGCGCCGAGAATAAGACTTACTACTTCGCGAAGTTTGTCCCGCCTACAATTGCGCACGGCCGCGTGTTCCTTGCAACCGGGTCTGGGCAAGTTCTGGTGTACGGCAGGCACTGACTGGCCTAGGTTCTGAAGGAGAGTGTCCAAACTATTGGGATTACGCAACTAGTGGAATTGCGGGGTCGTTCGCAGCCGCCGACACCGGATGGCGCTGTTGAAATTACGACTTTTGGCTTAAGCTATTTGGGATATTGTGTGGGTCTATTCTTGAGAGTAAATTGAATTCGATGTCATCAGATTTAGTTCCCCACTTTCGCGGACCCGCGAAAGAATGGTGTTTGAAAACTTTATTCCTGCTTGCTGAGGAGAAGCGCCGTGGCACAAATTACCTTAAAACGCCCGTCGGAGCTGATTCACGACGTTCGGCGACTGCCGGAGGTAATCATGCTGGCTGTGATAGTAGGCACAGCATCGAGTTGCGCCCCGTCCCAAACCAAGGCCCGAACTCCCGCAGTCGCCGCCAACAACCGCACTCCTATTCCCGCCATCGCGGGAGGTCAGCGAGATCGGGGAAACCCGCAAACTGATTTGGTGGTGCAGATCTCTTCCAACATTCGCTGCACCGGCACCCTGGTAACTCCGATGGCGGTGCTCACGGCGCGACACTGCGTTAACGGCGACGACGGGGGCAGTCAGCCGCTACAGTATCCGGTAATGATCAACGTCGGCGAAAAGAAAGGCTTAGACGGAACTTGGTTACGTCAATACACGAGCAACAACATTACGCCGAGTAAGACATGGTCCGCGGGGCCTCAGACGGTCGGCAATGCTGGGAATGACATCGCGGTGATTTTTCTCGATCCACCAGGTACGACGCTACCTGGTGCCAAGCCCGGTCCGGCGTTGGACTATGCGCAGATCGTTCATCCGTCACTAGCCTCACCGTGTCCCACTGCCGGCTGCGGCGATGCCGACGGCGGCAGCTACTCCCCGGCGTTGGGGATGGCGGGATGGGCTCCACAAGACTCGCAACCCTCCCGGCAGGTCGCTTACGATACGGAGTTCAATCACTACCCAGGCAAGCCGGGCGATCGAGGGCAATACTGGACTCATGTTCAAGGTTCAATTCACGTCGATCCCGGGGATTCAGGTGGCCCGCTGTTCGTCTATCGGCCGGATCCAGATCGCCCTGGGCAGATGTACCGCGATGTCATCGGCGTATTGAGTAGTAACCAACACAACACACCAGGTCACGATTACGATCTTTGGGTAGACATTACGCGTGGAGCCATCGCCGATTGGGTACGCGGTGCCCTAGCCGATTCCATCCCTCGTGGCCCAAACTGGAAGGCTGCTCATCCAAACCTGATGGCTCTGTTGCAAATATCTGGCTGGCGCAGTTGTGGGCCCTTTTTTTGCCTAATCAAGCTGCCATTTTGAAATGCTGATTGAACAGTTCGACCGCTTCG
>JAYVSE010000149.1:0-22484 GCA_043775635.1 Planctomycetaceae bacterium
CGGTGGGACGAACGTGACCTTGTGATCACACCGCAACCCTACACCGCGAAAACCAACCGCGCCGCCGCCGACCTCACTGGCTGTGGTGTACGCTTACGCGAAGGTGCGGACGATCGTCCTTGTCAGGCTCTCTGATGCCCACAAAAGCGTCGCCTTCAACACTTGACTGCAAGGAATTTAGTTCGACCTCGGAAGTGTCCTGGACATTCGGTTGGTCGGCCGCTACTCGATAATTAATGGTTTCGCTGCGAACAGTCTCAGAGTGTTGGACCAGCGACTCAAGCGGCCTAACCTGATGTCCTGCTTTGATCGCCGGGATGTTTCCTGGCCCGAGCTGTAAAGCCAAAACGATGCTTTCTAGCGAGTTTGTCTCATCTTGTTGCCTCACTGAAGTGAACCAGTCAGCTGGGCGTCCGTCGGGCAAGAATACCGGATCACGCTGTGTCAAAACGGCTCGACTGGCTACTTCAGCAATGTCAGCGCGATCCGCAAATTTATCCAAAAGACCTGCGACATTCTGACGACTCTTCGCAAGGGCGATGAGAAGCTCGTCGTCTGTTTCAAGTTGTTCCCTCAGCAGCTCCGCTGCCAGATCGATCACCGCGTCAAGGCCGTCGATTTGTTCAAAAACATGCTCGCATCGTTCAATGTCCTCGGGCTCTAAAAGGTCTCTTGATAGAAGGCCTAGCACCGGATCGGGGATGGAGAAATCCTTTGCATAACGGCAAGCATCCAGTGGCAATCGACGAAGAACTTCTTTCGGTAGTGAATTTAACCTAACGAGGGAAGAATTCTCTGGATTCGAACGCCAAAGAACACCAGCGTTTTCCAAGGTAGCGTATGCAGCTGACTCTGCGGTCATCGCCAATCGTTTCAGAACTTGGTCTGACAACCATCGATCAAGATTTCGCAACGCGAGATCGGAGAATCCCGTTTGAAGTTCTTGTGTTAGCATGTTTTCATTCCTCTCTGCTCATATCTAAGTCAGGGCAGTGAATCCAATTCGATTGGCTTTCGCACATCGCATACAAATGCCGAACACGCTCTCCATCCTTTTCGGACAGGTACTGATCTGCCCCGTCTATCCGCTTTTTGACATAGGTCCAGGCCTTCTCGAAAAGGTGCACATTGTGCGGATTCGGACCCAAGTCAACAAACCAAGCAGTTCGGACGACATCCTCGCGCACGACAACGAGGAACCCTCGGTCGCTCAAAAAGTAGAATCCTTCAGATTTGTAGGTATCACCTATCAGAGGCTTGCGTTCCTGGATAAATTAGACGTAGATAGGAAAACCAATTGAAAATTCGATGCCGTTTGAAATGGCTTTGACACAATCCGGGTAAGTTTCGGCAAATAGTCTTTCCTTTTCTTCTACAGATTGGGTTGCAACTCACTGACAAAGATTTTCGATCTTTTTTTGATTCCAGTGCAAGACGCGATGCCAAGGTTCACATTTGCTGAGAAAGTGATCTTGGAGGTGGGCCAGGAAACGCTGGTCGGAGGCGAAAACCAGAAATTCCCGCGTCTTACCGGATATCTCGAATGGCACTTTGGTGGTTGTCATGATTTGTCCTTACCAAATTCCTCAATCAACAACTGCTTGACGCGACTGACCCGCTGGTCAACGCTTGATCGACTTCCGTTTGCTGCTGGTGGAATGCCACAAAGGTCGCCAATCAAGTCAGCTGCGAGCGTGGTGGTGCCTTTTCTCGGTTTCCGACTTGTATTGAGGGCTGATTCGATCGTCTCAATGACGACATTCTTGGATAATCCGCATTTCTCGGTAAGCCATTTCAGTTTGCTTTCGAGTAGCGGGCCCAACGCTTCGTAATGGCGAAGCAAGAAAGGGACTGAATTCTCTGGTGGGAGCGATGCCAGGAAATTCCTGACAAGACCAAGGTTTTCTTGATCCAGCTTCGAAATTCGATTTGTTTTCCCGGGCGGCGCTCCAGTGTTGTCGTCGGGCAGGACTCCAGGAGTCCGCTTTCGACTGAACCACCTGTCGCATACGTTCGACCTCTGCTTTCACGGTCAAATTCGTGAACAGCGGTTTCGAGAACCTTCTTCAGATAATTCGTCGCGGCGGCGTCTTCGTCCGAGGAGTCTGCAAGCTTACCTGTCGCTCGCGTCCGATCAACCCAGTCAAGTGTTGCTTCGATTTTCCGCTTAGTCATGAACCATCCTGGAAACCAATCACGAAACACCGGCCAGCCCTCTACGTTGGCATCGTACCCCACGTTGAGATAGACAACTTTTGCGACGTCGGCTAAATCATTCACTAGGTGTTCCCACGGGCCACGCGTTTTATGAATGGCAATCAGCCGCAGGCGTTCCACAATGCCAGGGATGCCCTTTTTCATGGTGAGTGTGGATTCCCAGAGGAGTTCGGAGAGATAACCGTAGCCGACTGCGATGAGACGCTATGCTCGGCTACGGCCTTATTTTAGCGAATCTACCTAATTGAGCGGAGTGGTCGCAAACCAAGAACCGATTGCGGGGTAGGAGCGCTGGAACCGGAAATTTCGATCGGGAATGGAACCGACGAAGAAAAATTTCAAGTTCGTTGTCAGTTGAGAGGACTTGGACGCGTGCTAACTGTGTCACTGCTTCACTTACACCTTGGAACTACCTAGGGGTGAAGCAACGTTCTCTCAGAAGAATTGCCCATGACGCCAGTTTGTTTTGACCCTCCGGGATACGAAGCCGCGAGGGTAGCGTTCCCGCATGTTAGCCGTCGCCGGAACTCGAAAAATGCCATTGCCTCTACTTTGGCAGTGGATACCACTGTGTGGATATGGTGAATTGCTTCTTGCGATCCGGCATGGTGGAGGCGATGCGACCGGATTCGATGGCGGTTACATCGAGCTTCGTGATGCCGAACGGATTCGTCGAGCAGGTGCACCGGGGTGACTACATTCGATACTTCGGGCCGGAGTACGAAGCCGCTTGCCCGTTGAGCGATGTCGAACTTAAAAGTCGGATGGCCCGCTTCGGTGAGATTGATGCCAACGCCATGATCGAGTTTGATCGCGGGCAAGAAACGATTGCGACCGCCAGCATTCGACTGCACCACAACGGGTTTGCGCGGCGAACGTGGCTGGAACCGGGTGGCGATCTTTACAAGGGCAACGGTCGTGTGCGGCACGAACGCCACCGAATCGACAATGGGCCATTTCAATCGATCTACATCGAGTCGTACCAAGCCAACGACAAGCATGATCGCAGCGATGAGATGGATTTTGAACTGGGTGGCAACAACCACTTCGACATCCTGGTGTTTCGCAACACCGGACGAAACGGCCATCACCGACCGATGGAAGTGATCCGGCTGGCTGACTTGCCGTCAACGACGGGTTTTGACAGCGGCCTGCTCTACAACGAGCAAGTCAAGGAAGCCTGCCTGCGAGAATTCCTCGGGTTCATCTCGGGTAATATTTCTCGATCCGACTTGCGATCGAGCATCGAAGATCACGCGTTGACGGTGCGGATGATGAGCATGATGTACGAGGCAAATGCATTGCAACGACAGTGGGTGACCTCACCGTTTGAGCCTGCCTGGGGAGGAGCGTAGCCATGATTACTGAAGTCATGCGACCTAAGTTGACCGTCGCTTATGGATCAACGATTGAAGCCGTCATCTACGGATTGGCCGACAGTGGCGTATCAGTCATCACGGGGTATCCGGGATTTCATGCCCAAGACATCATCACCGGGGCAATCGGAAGCATTTCAGTCAATGAACGCACTGCGTACTCGATCGCATGGGGAGCCGCCGTGTCTGGGACGCGATCGGCTGTGGTATTGAAGAATGTCGGCGTGAATGACGCAGCGGATCCATTCATCAATTCGATGAATTTGCGTACGATCGCTGGATTCGTAGTCATCGTGTTGGATGATGTCGAGGTTGCTGGGTCGCAGTGCCGTCAGGACAGTCGCCACTACTTCGATCTCGCACCGGGGATCTGGCTGGAGCCGATGTCGGCAGCTCATGCTTACGACTGCGTTCGCAACGCGGCTCAATGGTCGGAAGAGCTGGGTGAACGTTGCGGCACAACGATTCGCAAATGAAAAGCGATCGCGACGAATTAGTTGCTTTGTTGAACGCCAGTTTGCGTTCGAGCTTGGCGGAGCGCACGGCAGCATTGCCATCGGAGCGGCGACGCCGCCTAGCAAACGTGACTGCTGCCACGTATGGACCTATCCACTGCCCAGCGTCAGCCTGCGACAGCAATTACGTCACGCGAAGTCCATTGATGTCCATGAAGCGGGGACGCACTTCGCCTCGGAGAAGATTCGTGCACTGTTCTCAGCCATACCGGTTGATACACGCGATCGCTCAGCCATCCTGTTGCGTTCGCTAGCCTATCACCGAGTGAACACGACGCCGGGAGTCGTTGAGGCGCTAGAGCGAATGCTGCCAGATCATCCGCGATTTACGGAAAGCGTCGTTCTGACGGCGTCGCTCGAGGCGCGAGGACAGCGTTTGCAAATGCGTCGAAGCCGATCGCCAGACGATGTCGCGCCGGACGATCTGCTGGTCGAGCGCGAACCTGCCAAGTTCATGGCGGCGGAGCGGAAGCTAATCGGGCTCGCTACGGAGTATTTCGCGGCCAGGGTTATCGACACCAGTAAGATAAGCGAACGCGAGGTGACGAGCCAAATCCTTGATATCGCAAGCTTGGCGGATTCGGTCGTGACTGGCTGATCGGAAAGGTAAAGATTTTTCGGAAAAATGTGTCACAACGTGAGTTCCAAAAGCGTGGTGATAGGTGTGTACCCAGTAGTCGCCCACATCCTGACTGATTGATCTGGCGAAAGACAGAATTACGGCCGCTTGTGGGCGGCCATCCACTGATCGAGAGAACAAGTTGAAAAACAAAATTGAAATCTACGATTACGAAGCCGACTTCTTTTGCCCGATGTGCGGCGCGAAGGTTGTCGACTCAGTAACGCGAAAGATCCAAGCCTGCGAGCACCTTCAATACGCATCCTTTTCGGAGGCACCGGGGATGCCGGAGCACATCGTCGAGGGATTGATTGGCGGTGCAACGACAAGCTGCAACGAACGGGAGAATGTTGAGCGGCTCAAGCAATCGCTTCCGAACCTGAAAAGCCGGTTCATTGGAGTGCAGATTGCAGAGAAGAATCTTAACGCTCAAGTTTTCTTTCGACACTGCGGGTTTAAGTGGTTCCGATCGGCGCGCGTACCAGCGTCCGGCGATCAGTCGTACTTCATGCGATACATGGCCACGACCAAAATGCTGTGATCGATTTTTCCGCTCGAATAAATTGCTGAATTGAGCAGCACAAGTAGGCACGTGACTGCCAGTGAGGACAGACAGGTTTGGTAGCTAATGGTCAAGGACCAAGGACGGCGACAAAGGCGAGTCAAAGAGCGCAGTCAATGAATCCGCGGTGAGAAGGTACCGACTCTTTACCAGGGTCCACGAACGTAGTAAACGCCGAATTGATCGGTGTGGCTTGGCCAAGGGGGGGCTGCTTGGAAACTGCCAGGCGCAAGACCGCCCGGCGACGACGCGTTGCGACCAAATTGATGATTCAGCGGATACATCAGATTTTGACTGACGCCCCAAGACAATGTTTGTCGCATGTGCGCCGTTGGCGGTACAACGAGCGCCGTTGGTTGCCCATAGGGTAGGTAATAATAATTCCCATGCCATGGTCGCTGGGCGGCCACTCGATTGGACCATCGCTGGGTGTAGGCATAGGGGTCAGTGGCCTGTGCCGACGGAACCGATACAGAGGTCGCCATTGCAACGACCGCCAAAACGGACAGGATATAGCGTTTCATGGTTGGCTTACCTCATGGAAAGGGTTTCGGGACGCGGATAACGGATGTTCGTTCTCCGAACTCTGTTTAGTAACGACAACTTTCTATCGTGGAATTCGTAGGTAGTTCCAGTAGATGTTGCTTGCTGCCGTCTTGATGGGCGGAGCGTAATAATGAACTTTTGTGTGATTCATACCACGACCACCATCATAGTAGTTGTGAAATCGGTCTTTGTGCGGATATAGCATTTCATGAGGCATGAAAGGCTGGTAGGTGATGTACGTATGGCCAACGTTGGGCGGTACCGGGATCGGCGAAATGTACATCTGTGCGTTGGTGCGGTTGCAATTGCCCTGAGTGTAAAAGTTGTAAAACAGGTCAGGGTATCCGTAGGTTCGCGGCTGGCAGCCGCTGTTCATGTCACCGGCAAACCCTCGGCAACCTCGGCTACCAAGGTCGCCAATCTGCATGCCAAGATTGCCGCGCAGCCCATTTTTTCCGCCAACGCCACAGGTGCCGTTTGCGCAATCAGAACCGTTCGCACCCAAGACGCTGGCCCCGAAGTCATTGGTCCCGAAGTCATTGGCCCCGAAGTCGTCGCCGACCATAGTGCCACTGCTTGTTGTACTACCTCCAACGACCACATCGCTAACAACTTGGCTGCTGACGATATGGTCCACCGGTTCCACATCCGCTGAGCGTGCTGCGGACAAAAGTACCGCCGATGCGACCATGGTCACAAAAAAACATCGATTGATACGCATAGTTTCGGTTCCTCCTTGAACCTCCACGTTCCGAACCGGAGATCCTTCTCCGAGGTTGCTTACCGACAGTGAATCGGCGGCGTTGTGTCCAAGATTCCAGTATTGTCTCCTTTGGGTACCGTCGGGCTCACATTCGCAAAACTCGTTTCAGCCCCGTCAAACGACCGCAATCAGCACAAGAGGACTTTAATCCATCTCAAATCGATCATTCAGTTTGTACAAACTGTCCTCGTTTTGATCAGACGTGATGACCTCGGTTCACGATCTTGAAGCATAAGTCTTTACTGCAAAACGCGTTGCGAATTCGAAAGAGATTGCCGGCACGTTTGGCACAACGACTGCTAGATAAGAATTTCGTCGCAATGGTCGCACTCGTTTGAGTGTGGCCAGCAGTTGGCTGGGCGGCAAGCCATACACAATTTTCGGGAGTTGCAGAGATGTTCAAGAAACTAATTTTGGCAGCGATTTTGACTGCTGGTGGCTCCATACTGGCAACGGATTCCGCCATCGCTGGCCATCCACGCTGTGGCGGCGGTTATCGCGGCGGATACGGCGGTGGTTATGGCGGCGGCTACTCGGTGCCGTACACGTCACAATACCGTTCCTACTCGGCACCGTATTTCGGATCATCTCGATTCGGCAACGGTTACTCAGGCTACAACTCGTACCGTCCTTCCATTGGAATCGGTTTTGGTGGCAGCCCCTACGGGTATAATTCGGGCTTCGGTGGTTATGGAAACGGATTCGGTGGTTATGGAGGCGGCAGCGGTTTCTCGCTCTATATGGGACGCTAGTCGTGGACTTAAGTAGCGGAACGGCGCGAGCCGTCCGGTGCCAGTTCGAAAAACCCCGCGAAACACCGGGCGGCTTGCGCCGCACCGCTAACAAAATGCGTCGCATTTTCGTTAAGTCCACGCCATTGCAGCTTGCCTGGCAGGTGAATAGGATCACAACCAAACGACGAGGTGATGATCATTGGCTCCTCCCAGGTAAGCTGGGTAGTAGCCGGTTCTTAGCAGTCAGTCGATGGCGAACAGCGATAAAATCTTTGGTGAAAGTTTAGTACTTTGCGAACTCAGATCGTCATTCCGGCGAGGTTGGCCTCGACGCGTTTGCCAGAAAAGTTATTGCTTCGCGCGCATGGCAAATCGGTTCTTCAATACACCTATGAGGCGGCTTGCCTTGCTACGTGCGCCAGCGGAGTTACCGTTGCTGTCGACGATTCGAAACTGGAACAAGAGGTTCGGTCTTTTGGTGGGCATGTTGTATTGACTAGCCCATTATGCCAAAGCGGGACGGACCGGCTTGCCGAAGTCGCCGAAGTGTTGGATGACGTTGAAGTTTTTGTCAACGTGCAAGGCGACGAACCCGAGATCGATCCCGCCGCGATTGACTTGGTTGCAACCGCTTTGGTTGCAAATCCCTGGGCGACCATCGCCACGGTCGCTAGGCCGATTCGTGAAATCGCGACACTGAACAATCCCAACTGCGTCAAAGCGGTCCTGGGTCGCGATGGGCGAGCGTTGTACTTCAGTCGCGCTGCAATTCCGTACGTTCGTGAGGGCGTCAGCGAATCGATGCTCGCCAACGAGCCGCCCCTATTTTGGCACCACGTTGGGTTGTACGCCTATCGGCGTGAGTTTCTTCGTTGGTTCGCGTCGCAGGCAGTCGGCAGGATTGAGGAAGTCGAAAAACTTGAACAACTACGAGCCCTTGAAGCGGGGTATTCGATCGTTGTCGTACGAATCGACGCCGCACCTGCGGGTATCGATACTCAAGTTGACTTTGACGCTTTTGTGGCCAGACTTGGTCGCTGAACAGCACCATTTTGCATTTTTCACGTGTATTATTTGTCCCGGATCGGGTCTAGCCTAGCAAAATCATGGCGTTGCCCGTATTTTATCTCGCGTGCGCGTGGATAATCCGGCACGAGATTTTCGGTGAGATGCATTTGAAGCAGCGGCGAGTTGATGAGCGAAATACTGCTCCATTACAAACGTCCAGACCCAACAACATGGGTCTATCTTTCGTCGTTCCTAACGATTGGGCTGTTTTTCGTTTTTCATCGGTTTTGGAGCTTGCGCAACGTCGACCTCGTGCTGCTTATCCTGCTCGCCCCTGGATTGTTGATGGTCAACGAAGGGCGTCGGCGACGATTGATCGAAGTCGAGCGGGCCACCGATTCCGCAGCCTCCCAGTCGTCAGACAACGTTGAGCCTGCTATTGCGCCCTCAAACTCATCAGACCAGAATACCGCGAAAAGTCTGTCGGACTCAAAACACGTCCAGCCCAATGCAATCCAGCCCAATGCAAATGCGTTGATGTCTTCCGTTGAGGTTGAACGGTTTGGGTTCGTATGGCTGCTTGGCGTCCAGGTGTTGATTTTGTTTCGCTTGATTGTCGACCCGCTGATGGTCCGACGTCCATTATTGGATCCAAACTTGACGACTGGCGGGATGATGTTTCTTAGTGTTTGGTTATTCATTTTTATGATGGCGAATGTCGTCACCAGCACGCCGCGATTGCAGCTTGAACAGGGACCGGCCCCATCGGGCCCCGGTTATTCGCTGATGAACATGTTGCCGGCGATTCCGACGCGACCGTTTCAAGGTGACATCTTTGGAACCGAACCAACCACGGATTCCTACGTTGTACTTGCCCAGGTGCTGGCCATTGCCGCGCACTTGGGGATTCTGACCGGAATCATTGGGATCGGTTACCGCCATTTCAACAACCCTCGCGCGGGCGTGGGATGTGCGATGCTGTATTTGTTATTGCCATATACGGCGCAAATGACAGGCCGCGTTGATCATGCATTGCCCGCCGCTCTTTTGGTTTGGGCCGTGCTATCGTATCGTCGACCTTACATTGCTGGCTTTTTTCTCGGTGCCGCTGCGGGCTTGGTTTACTACCCTTTGTTCTTGCTGCCGCTATGGCTCAGTTTCTACTGGCAACGAGGCGTCGGACGTTTCGCTGGCGGTGCGCTCTCGGCATTGGTACTGATGATCGGATTTTTATACTTTGATAATAGTGAGCCGTTTCTGGATCATCTGATCAAGATGTTTGGCTTCATGATGCCCGAGATGCAGCACTTGAAGGGCATTTGGGGGCTGGGTTGGGTTCCCGTTTATCGATTGCCAATCTTGGTTGCGTTCTTAATCCTGAGCGGTTTTCTGGCGGTTTGGCCAGCACAAAAAAACCTTGGTACCCTGATCGGTTGCTCCGCCGCGATGATGGTGGGTGCGCAGTTTTGGCATGCCTATGGAGGCGGCTTGTACATTGCTTGGTTCTTGCCGTTACTTCTGCTGACGATCTTCCGACCGAATCTTGAGGATCGAGTTGCACTCAAGGTCATCGATGGAGGGCGTGCTGCAGCGCTGCCTCGCCCTCGTGTGACAGCCGATGCGGCTTGATAGGACCAATGAACGCAGCCGCCACCCGATATCGCGAGTCACTTCGCGCGCTTGACCAGCGCCGCGATTTTTTGAAGGACGGGGACCGTCGCTGGAATTCTCTGCGCGTGATCCTTTTCATCGCCGCTGCTATCGCATTTGGATTGGGATATGGCGTGGCTGAATTGAGTTGGCTTGCGATTGTCGCATGGATTTTACTTTTCGCGTTTCTGGTCGCCATCACGCTGCACGAACGACTTCGCGACGAGCTCGAGGACCTGCGCAACGCAAAAAGCGTATTACGGCGATTGCTTGCTAGGCTTGAACGAAATTGGGATCGGCTTCCGTTGTGGAAGCCAGACCAGAAGTTGCTGCAAGGCGAAACCGACTGTGCGACAACACCCGAATCGATCTCAGACGATCTTGACGTGTTTGGGAAAGGTTCATTGTTTCAATTCGTTTCGATGGCATCCACCGGACCAGGACAGCGAACCCTTGCAAGCTGGATTGCTGGACCAGCAATCGCCAACACTGCAACGCAGCGAGCAGCGGCTGCCGAAGCATTGGCCGATCATTATGAACTGCGAAATCAGCTCTATCGACTCGCCCGACACGCGGCGTCGGGAACCGCAGAGCCAGATCGCTTCTTGGCCTGGATCAAACAAACATCTTGGCTATCACGTCATCCCATTCTTTCTATATGGTCATTTGCGTCGCCGATTTTTGCCATCGTGCTGTTGGTCGTTGTGTTGGTGGTTGCTGACTTATGGCAGTTCAAAATGATTGCCATCGCTTTGGGCCTAGTCGTGGCCATCAACGCAATGATCTCAACGTTTCTACTCAGCGACGTGCATGAGATTTTTGCTTCAGCGCTGGCGGGACGCGGTGATGTAGAAGGGTACCGGCAGTTGTTCTCGTTGGCAGAGTCGCTTCCTAAATCGACACCGATGCTTGCGAGGATTCGCCAAGTGCTTGCGGTTTCAAACAACGATGCAGCGTCTGCCATGGGAGGGCTCAAACGAATTGCGGTTGCGACGGCGATTAAGCACATCGCGCTTCTGTTTCCTGTCTATATCATTTTGCAAATGCTGGGATTATGGGAACTACATGTGCTCCGGCAACTTGAGCGTTGGCAACTGCGATATCGGGATTCAGCGTCCGATTGGTTTGCCTCGCTCGGTGAACTTGAAGCGATTGGCTCACTCGCTGCATTGGCCGATGAACAGCCCGAGTGGGCGCGACCGACCTGGGGCAACGCCGCTAGCGCTGACACAACCGTTAGCGCAACACAAATGGGACATCCGCTGATTGCAGACTCGGCACGAGTTTGTAACGACGTCTCGATCGGGCCAGCCGGGACGCTGTTGTTGGTGACAGGGTCGAACATGTCCGGGAAAAGCACGATGTTACGGAGCGTTGGTTTGAACGTGCTGCTCGCGGGCGCAGGGGCGAGGGTCTGCGCGACGTCGATGACGCTGCCATCCGTTGAACTCGCCACCAGCATTCGCGTTCGTGACAATCTTGGCGAAGGAGTCTCCTTTTACATGGCCGAGTTGCGTTCGCTCTCACGAGTCGTAAAGCATGCAGAGCGGATCGCTAAGCGTCAAACAAAAGAACAAGACGGCGGAGTAAAGCTGCTATTCCTACTCGATGAAATCTTACAAGGGACCAATAGCCGCGAGCGGCAAATTGCCGTATCGCACGTATTGCAGCATCTGATCGCATGCCAAGCCATCGGTGCCATTACGACTCATGACCTTGAATTGGCAGACGATCCACAGTTGAAGTCGATCGCCCATACCGTCCACTTTCGCGAAACGATTACCAAGGCCGCTGACGGCAGCGACACCATGACCTTTGACTACAAAATGCGAACAGGAATTTCGCCAACGACCAACGCCTTGCGTTTGTTGGAGTTGGTCGGTTTGGGAAAGCCGAAATAGAAAGGTCAATCGCACGCGAATCTCGTGTTCAATCTGCTCGGCAATGCACCAGCAACTGAAATGGGCCAACCCTATGTTTTTGAGTTTCGTCGCATGTTATCGTAATATTTTCCAATCAAGCGGAGCAAAACCAAATGCCGAGACCACCCCGAGCCGACGAAGCTGGCGAACTGTACCACGTCCTGAATCATGGTGAATCGCACGGCGATATTTTTCACGAGGAAAGTGACTTCGATGCGTTTGAACTGGTGCTGCACGAGGCGCTGCAATTGTTCCATGTCGAATTGTTCAGCTACCAACTGATGTCGAACCATTTTCACTTGGTTTTGCGGACGCAAGTCGATGGAGAGATGGGCCGGTTTGTGGGCTGGGTCTGTGGGACGCACACCATACGATATCGCGCGGATTACGGCACCACCGGGCTGGGACGCATTTACCAACGTCGCTACAAAAGTTTTCCGATCCAAAACAACGACCACTTTTTAAACGTTTGTCGCTATGTGGAACAAAACGCGTTACGGGCAGGATTGGTTGATCGAGCTGAAGATTGGCGCTGGGGTTCGCTGGCCAGATGGCTACAGAAGCCCGAACCTGATCCCAAACTATTATCGCGTTGGCCCGTTACTCGGACGCCGAAATGGGCGGCACGAGTCAATGAGCCACTGACAGCAGAAGTACTAGCGGCTGTTCGTGTGTGTGCAACACGAGGCCGACCGTATGGCGAGAAAAAATGGGTGGATACGACTGCCAAACGTCTCAACCTAGTATCAACGATTCGACCGCGCGGCCGCCAACGAATCCATCCGCTAAAGTCACAGGCATAGTAAGACGTGATTATGGTGCTTGCGTGATCACGGTCTCCAACAGCGATGCAACGTTAGCGTGGCCTTTGCTGGCAGCAAAGTCTAACGCCGTCTCCCCATCCTCATCTTTGAGATCCGGGTCAGCCCCTGCACGGAGCAACGATTCGACAACTTCTAGCTGTCCCTCGGCCGCAGCGTACATCAGCGCCGTGAATTGTTCGTCATTGTCAACAGCATCGATCGTGGCTCCGGCTTTAAGCAGCAGATTGACCGCTTCAATGTTGCTGGCCGTTGACGCGAACATCAACGCAGTTCGGCCCATCAGATCGACGTGATTGACATCGGCACCATTCGCAAGCAAAAGCCCTACGATTTCGTGATGCCCGTCAAACGATGCAAGTTGGAGCGATGATCGGCCCTCTTCATCGACTGCGTTCACGTCAATGCGGCGCTCAACCGCACCACTAACGAAATCAAGATCACCGCGAAGCGCCGCTTCATGAAACTCGCTGATGGCTGGCGGGGCTTTGGCGTCGTTGGCAACTTTTTCCTCGGCCAGTCTCACCGCGAGTTCTTCACGCTTTGCGCAACCAAAAGGTGTCGCCACAAGCACAAAGGCTAACATTAATATGTTTCGAGTTTGTTTCACGGAAGGACCGCAGCGTTAAATTGCTATTGAGATAAGGATGAGTGCCAGTGCTTTGTCACAGTTAAATCTTAGGGTAGTGGATCTTGTTATAGATCCTATTGCACAGGGATCTTTAACAAGATCCACTACGAGCAACCCTAATTCTTAGTTGAGACAAAGCACTAGTATAGCTGCAACGTGTTGGCAGGCAGGAATCGTTGTAACGTTTTACCCTCATTGCAGCCATTGCGGTCGGTGTCGAAGCAGAGACTCAGCCAGTCCACCGACGTTCACTGCATCGCTCGGCAACACAAGCAACTGATTACTGGAACCGATCTCAATTCTACCGAGGTCACGTCTGGAAAACGCATCAGCCCCTGAGATCGTTGCCATTTCTAAAACCGACTGCCAGGCAATATCTTGTCGATGCGATAGCAACCACTGAAGTTCGCCCCACGGAGACAAGTCGGGGTTACTAGCGAGCGAATCCGTGCCCAAAGCGACGCGAATGCCCGCTGCCAGCAATTTCAAAACGGGATGTTTTTGTTTTTGTTTTTGTTTTGCGTGGTCGAAATAGGCATGTGTCCGAGGGCAGTAAACAACCGTCATCTGTCGACGCTTTGAAAGCCTTGCAATCAGCGCGATTTCTCGCTCACTTAGATCGTTGCCATGAATGATTAGCGATCGAGGCGCCAGCGACAAAGCGTTCAGGAGGCTTAACGTTGCATCACCTCCCCATGGAAAAACGCCATCGGGAAGAACATTGAGTTCTTTTAGCTTGGCCGCAAACGGACCGCAACCCGTTTCAAGAAGCGTTCGCTCTTCGCTGCTCTCCGCCACGTGCATAGCAACGGTTAAGTCATGCTTGTTAGCCAGTTCTACGCAACGTTCTACAACACTGAGCGGGGTCGAATACGGTGCATGGGGGCTGATTCCAGGCTTGAATTGTCGATTGCCCGAAAAACGTTCGCGATGCTCGTTCGCCTCGATTAATTTTTGTTCCGCGCGAGCCTCGCTTAATCCCAAAACTTCCGCCATGGAAACAACTTCGGGGGAACGCAATTTGAGTGGTTGAATGATGGGAAACGGCGTTGTTGCGATATCTCCTATCAAAACCGTGCCTGAATCGTAGCACTGTTGTAAACCAAGTCGAATCGCATCGTCTCGGAGCGACGCTGTGACGGACTGGCGGCTACGAACGACTTCGCCGATCCAATCGTAGAGCTTGATGCCTGTGTAACCGATCGGCTTAGTAAGATACGAGAATTCAAGATGCGTATGCGCGTTCACCAACCCAGGCAGGATGGCAACGTCACCAAGATCGACGGGCTTGCTTGGAGGTGATTGATGGGACTGCCCCCTATCGACGATCTGGTGTTCGTCGATGGCCAGCCAGCCACCTTCGATCGGTGGACTGGAGATGGGCAATATCCATCGAGCGCGATATACCGCGGGCCTTAAATCCATTGGCATTAAAACCGGTGCGATCACTGATAATCGGCTGGCTTCTTACCTTTGACATAGGTCCCAAAGCCAAACGCACTTGGCTTGTATTCACCAACCAGCGAAACGTTGAGGTCCGGCGTGATCTTGTCATCGCGTCCGACGCACCACAACGTTGCGTTCAAAATCAAGCGTCGCAGCGCCGCGTTTTCAAGATCGGTCGCCGCTCCCATCGTGGTTGTAAATATCCGGCCATCCTTGTAAGAGCGAGTCCATGCGATAGGCATCATCGGAGCATTGCGATTGTCAGTAACCGGTGCGTCAGTCTGGCTCATGCCAGAAAGTATTTGGCCAAGAACGATCGTGTGGCCATCGCCAGTTAGCGGCAAGGTTACACCATAGACATCGCTTGGTCCCCAAATTTCACCATCTTTGATTCCGGTCGCGATTGGATGCGACTTGTCGTCGATCAATCCAAGGGTACTTTCCGACTTATGTTTGCCATGGTGGGAAATCCAAGTCTCACCAAGGACTTGCCTGCCAAATCCTTTTTCAAATTCTTTGCCGCCATAATTAAATCCGTAATGAGCGTACGCTGACGCTCCCTTGAAGTTAAAAGCGTGCGTCGCGGTTCGCAATCCGATGACGGGCTTCCCGTGTTCGACATAGTCGACGATGTGCTTCATCTGGTCATCGGGCAGGGATCGGAATCGGGTTGCAATGATCATCAGGTCGGCGCTATCGAGCGACTCAAGCCCAGGAATATTGTCCGACTGGTCAGGATTGATTTCACCTGTCTTCGGGTCGATTGCGAAGAGAACGGTACACTTGAATCCATGATGTTGAGACAGAATTTTGGCTAACTGAGGCAAGGCTTCTTCGCTTCGATACTCTTCGTCACCGGAGACCAGGACGATATGCTTACCTTCGCCAGCGCCTTTGCCGCCTGGGTATTCGAGCCATGGATTGTCCGCGAGCGCGGGAATGGTGAGGAGGCAAATCAGGATTGAAAATAGTCTTGGCATGATTGGCGTTGGTGTTGGTGGCAATGGTTAGGAAGCGAAATCCGCAGGGGAAGACTTCCTATCTTAGTCACTGAGTTATCATCACGGGAACGCCTGCAAGCTGGGCTGGGGGTTGATTTCTTTGAAGACCGTAACCATAAACCGCACCCATGTGGCACTAGAATCACGCGAAATGCAGCCAATTCCCCAAACACCACCGTCCATTTTTCTTGTCGCTGCCCTAGCGTTCATGGTTATTGGCGTCATCGGTTGCACATCGCAAGTCGAGAGCGAAGTGATTTTGGAGAGCACCGTCGATCAGGATATCGCCGCACCCATTTTGTCCGCGTTTCACCGCGCCGAGAAAAAATTGGTTCAGCCGCGAGCAACCTTTTCCACGGACGCGACCGACCGAGATTTATTCGCCCAAAAAATTAGCGGCGAGACCGGTGATGCGAGCGCGGATGTCTTCTGGACAGACGACGTTTTCCTGATGCTCGACTTGCATCGCCGTGGATTGCTGGCACCTCATTCATGGAAGCTAGAACCAACCTTTCCGACCGACATGCGAGCAACCGATGGATCATGGTGCGGGTTTGCAGCAGTCGCCCGCGTATTGATCATCAATACAGAGTTGTTGAGCGATGTGAAGGACTATCCTCGATCGATCGAAGATCTGGCTGATCCGCGTTGGAAAAATCGCTGTGCGATGGCGATGCCGACAGCAGGGACAACAGCGATTCAAATTGCCACAATCGCACATGCGAAAGGCAATGACAAAGCGAACGAATGGTTCGCGAAAGTCGCTGACAATGTGACGATACTTCGTAGCAATAGCGAAGTTGCAACTGCCGTCGCGAAGGGGCGTTTCGATTGGGGCTTGACCGACTCCGGCGATGCGGTGCTTGTAACAGACGGTACTAAATCAGTTGCCATTGTGTTCCCCGACCAAGCGACCAGTCAGCCGGGCACGCTCCTCATTCCGAATGTTGTCGCGATCTTAAGAAACGCGTCGCATCCCATCGCTGCCGCAAAGCTGGCAGACTATCTGGTTCTTTCCACGACTGAAGATCGACTCGCGATGAGTGATTCAGCACAGATTCCGATTTCGCGATTATCTACGTTCAAGCCAAGAGTTCTACCCGAAGCCGCGATTCGTTGGGCCACCGTAGATTTTGCGAAAGCGGAGGAATTGTGGCCTGAGCTTCAGCCGAATTTGAAGGCAATTTTTGACACTTCACGCTGATCGCCAGTATCTGGTTGCGAGGCTCTGCCCTCGTTTTACCACGCATTTTTTTGACCCCTACGAGCTTGACTCCAATGGCGTGGAATTAAGTAGCGGAACGGCGCGAGCCGTCCGGTGTCGATTCGAAAAACACCGCGAAACACCGGGCGGCTCGCGCCGCACCGCTAACAAAATACTTAAGCCGCGTGGCGCATCGCTGTGGTCGGCTCCGATCGGAAACCGTTAAAATAACCTAGTGCTTTCTGCTGACGATATCGTGCGTGAAAATGCAGGCGACTATCAGGGATCGGGCTCGTCAAAACTTTGGCGGCGGTGCTGGTCAATAACCCAATGGAATAGCCCCAAAGATTCAGCGCAATTTCAGCGACGGACCGATTGCGATAGGCAACGCCGCGCGAGATTCCATTTCGTCTGGCTCGGTGCACTGCCCAGTCAATGGAACAGCGGTTGGCAGGAACAAAATGAAACACATGGGCATCGGGCACGAGCTGAGGCGTCATTCCGGCAGCACGCATCCGTCGCTGCATGTTTGATTCCTGGCCAGTCGCACCGGTGGGCGAACCAGGGCCAAAATTGGGATCAAACCCTCCAAGTCGCTTGATGTCGTGACAGTACGCTGCCCAATTGAACCCTAAAAACGAACCATTGCAAGCATCGAAAGTTGCTTCTTTAGGCTGCCAACCAATCGCCGAAAGCGGAAGATAGGGAAGAATCCACGGAGGCGGCACAACTTCATAGTCACAACCGAATGGACCGCCAAAGTACTTGTTGGATGCAGCCGTCGACGCCGTGTGTTCAAATGCAACTAAGGTCTTTGGTGTGAAGCGAATGTCGTCATCGCTGAAAATGATCAAAGACTGATCCGAAATCTGTTCCATTGCAGCGTTGAGCGCACGACTCTTGTTCGGTTCTGAAGTCCACATGTAGCGGACGTTGAGGTCGCCGTAGGACTGGCGGCAGACTAATTCACTGCCACAGGCAGGGCCGTTTTCAACCACGATTACGCTCGCAAGGCTGGCTGGTATCTCGCAGGTAGCAATGCTTCGCAACGTGCTGCCCAACAAATCAGCCCGACCAGCAGTTGCTATTAACAAATGCATTTCGTTCATTTTGCTCGGTCCATCACCGCGGTCTTGAGAGGTATTGCCCTCCGATGGGCCAACGTCCAAATTGACCGTGACAGCATCGCGCGGTGCGATACTCGGTTGGGAGTTTGGATTGGCTAGCCTTGGGCATGAGCTTAGATCGGCACCAGCGCGATTCGTCCTGAATCGCGATTGCTAGCTTTTAGAAAGCTCTATGATGGCAAGGTCACACTCCAGGTATCTCCAACAAAATCGATACGTGAATGTTAATCGCGCCAGTCGATCTGATTTAACTTATCGAGGACCAACTTGAACCGTCCCAATGGTAGACTTGGCCAACTTGGTTGACGCCCCAGACGTTGTTCGCGCTCGCCACGGAAATGGATGACAGCGACAAACTGGATTGTTGCCACGCATTTCCGACACGTTGCCAAACTTGGTTTGCCGCATTTGTTCCCCAGATAGAGCCATCGCTACCAACGGCAATATCCTTCAATGTTCCACTGATGCGGGTCCACGTCGTGCCTTCGCGACGCCAGATCTGGCCGTCCTTGTTCACGCCCAAGATCACGCCTCCCAAGCCAGCTTCGATGTCCACCAAACTTCCACTGACAGCATTCCAGGTCGTTCCAATCCGTTGCAAAATACGACCGTCGACGCCGATCCCTGCGACATCACCTTGGCTTGAAACCGAGATGTCAGCCAATAGTATCCCTGAAATGTAATCCCAATTGGATCCGTTCCACTTCGAGACATTTCCAGACGCGTCTAACGCCCAAACTTCATTCGCGTTTCGTACCGCGATTTTATTGAATGAACCTGGGAGCTTCGTCCAACTGTTGCCATCACGACGGAAGACTTCATTTCCATTTGCAACCGCAAATGCAGTACCGTCACTACCAACGGAGACTTGATTTGCGGTGAAAGTCGATTGGTTTCCACCGACGTAGGTAATGGAATAGAGTTCACCACGGAAGCCATTGCCTTGGTTGAGGGCGACGAAGTAAACCCGTTGACTGATCGGATCATACTCCAAGTCCGTGATGCCAAATGCCCCTGTTGCAAAATTACTTGTGCTTTGAATATTGTTGTTCGCATCAACCGTGAACGCGCGAATCCAGCCAGCCGTGTAATCGGCGTGGAAGTATTGCCCTTGATACGTTGCTGGCCACTGTGAACCGAGATAGAACGTCCCGCCGATCGATGTTTGAGCCTCAGCACGGGGGAACGAGGCGGCTGGCAGTGTATGGTTAATGGAGCCTCCGCCGGACAAGAAAATGTCTCGCCCTTGATAGTATGGCCAGCCAAAATTCTCGCCGCCCCGGGAAATGTTTAGCTCCTCATTGTTCTTGAACATCACATCGCCGATGTATAGTGTTCCCGGTCGACCATCGGCAGTGTTAGTGCTTCCATCTGGACGAACCGTGAATCGATATGGGTTGCGCAATCCATAAGCCCAAATCTTCGATCGGATGTCATTGACGTTTCCCGTAAAGAACGGGTTGGATGCGTAGCCTTGTCCGGTATTGGGATCGATCCTTGTGATCTTGCCGGCTAGATTGTTCAAATTCTGCGCGTTGAATGCGGTTACATTGTCACCGTTGCCTGCGGCATCGCCGTAGCTGATCAGCAACGACCCATCGGTCCCAAATTGCAAATCGCCGATCAAGTGAATGTCGCCGCCGTCCGGAAAACCGTTGGATGCATTGGTCCCAATCAGAACGGTTCGAGTGGAAAGGTCGATTTGATTTCGATCATTGGAGCTGACGGTAAAGCGTTCCAGCCGTCCGTATCTGACGCCATTCTCGCTGGTCGTGTACAAGGCGTAGACACGACCGTTGGTGGCAAAATCCGGATCAAGGGCAAAACCAGCAAGTCCCTGAGAAGTACCGACACTGTAGACTTGACTTCGCAGGTCAAGGAATGGCGTATCTAACTTGCGACCATTCTCAACGACAAACACGCGTCCAAATTTCTCGGTAACAAAAATCCGTCCATCCTTGGCGATCTTAAGTCCGGTCGGACCGCTAAAGGATGCATTAGCGTCTACTTGCTGCGCAACAAAACCTGACGGCAAGGTAAGATTCAAACGCCCTGGCACGACGACCAAATCATCATCGTTGACCGTAATGATGGTCGTTCGTAGTGTCCCTAGATCCGCATTCTGTGGACTATTCAACTCGACAGTGAATGTCTCTACGCCTTCGGCAACGGCATCATTGATAATCGGGATTGAGAAATTTTTGGTGGTTTCCCCAGGCAAGAAGGTGAGTGTACCGGAGACGCTACGATAATCTTCGCCCTCAATCGCAAAGCCACCTGGCACACGATAATTGATCGTCGATGTTTGGTCCAACGCACCGCTGCGAACCACCGTCACGATCGCAGCGCCTACATTCTCGTTGACGATCAAATTGTCGGACGAGAACTGAATCGTCGACGGATTTGAGTTCGCTGTTCCGCCATATTGGAAATAGCCGTTGGAGTGCAGCGTTTGGCCTCGCCCAAATCCAGGCGAGAGGGAACCGTTTACGTAGGTTCCCGTTGAATAAACGCTTGAGTCTTCCGTCTGAATACGAGCGCCATCGACTTCGATCCAATCGACGTTCAGATTGGAATCAATGCCTCGGGCGGCGTCGAATTGATCGTTCTTAAAAACAATTCGAATCTGACCGGCTGAAACCGTTTGAGCAGCCCGAAACGAAAACGTATTGAAAACGGTCGACGCTGTGTAAGAAGCAACCGTGTTGCCATCGACCTGAAGGTCGAACGCTTCGCCACCGAGATCACCCGATGCTCGAACATTGACAACCGAGCCAACGTTCTTGGACGCGTACTGGAAATAGCCGTTCGCATTCAAAAATTCGCTGTTGCGATTTCCGGCCGTGATGCCATCAGCAGGCTTCCAGCTTCCCGTCGAAAAGACACTATTGTCTTCGGTCTCAAAGACCACACCATCAATCGTGATATTGTCAACTCGCAGATTGCGATCAATACCTTGGCTCGGTGCATACAAATCATTGGTAAAACGCACTCGCACTCGATCAGCAGAAATTCCATCCACGTTGTAAGTAAACGTTTGGAACACACCTTGGTTCGCATTGCCGCCGACGTTATCGAAGGTGGCAACCGTGTTGCCATCGATTTGCAATGCCATCTGTTCGTCGCCCATCGAGCCAGCAGCTCGAATCGTGATCGGTAATAGGGCATGAAATTCTTGGCGAGCTGTTACATTTAACGCGATGCTGGATTCGATAACACCGGTCTGAGCTTCAAGCTCCCAGTCGCCGCCACGTTGGGTTGAACCAGTGAGGTCGATTGAGGCAGCGACATCGGCACCAGTCAATCTCGACAAACGCTGAATGAAACTTTGACCACGAGCACCCAGACCGGTCTCGCAACTGTAGAGCATGACGTCCGCGCCTGCCGCGAGCGATTTTGCCCAGAGTTGAACGTCGCTTTCGCAATCGATCAACGTCTGTTCGTTGATGCGCTGGCCACCGATCATAAGCTCGCCAGCGGAACCGTGAGCGATGATGTGGACAGTAAGCAGCCCCGTGCGATGTCGGAGCGATTCAGTGATTTGTTCGATGCCAGAGCGGTTCGGCTGAAGGCAAACGATGTCACAGTCCGGGTCTATTCCCGCGACGACTGCTTGTAATTCATCAACGTCAGCATCCACAAAGACGATCCTGCGCGACGTTTCTGCAATAGAGGAATCGATCGTCGGTGCAGAGGTAACGATTCCGGATTCAGCCTGCGTGGCGGTGGCCGCTGGCCCCACATCGGCGGCCAGCATGACTCGCTGTTCCAGTGGGGTCAGCTCCCAGGCTGCGACATTTTCATCGCGGAGAGTGGGGAAATTTAAACGAAAACCCATCGATCGTTTTGGCATTCTGAATGATCCGTACAGGCACTATCGAGGCCCCAAGATGGCCTTTAAGCTAGCCAGCGTACTTCGCATTCATGACTTTTCCACACAGGCAATCCAACGATTCCAATGAATCTTCGCAAACGGTTCGGGTCGTGCTGAGTAAGACAGCCATACATAATGGCGAAGCTACCCCCTGGCACGTTCGAATCCTGGCCTTCGGCATCAATTTTGACACAAACGGCTGGAAGTTTGAGGTCGTCGGCTCACTCATACCGTCGATCTCGCGATCCGAAATGGTCACGTAGATTCCCTTTCGATGCTGACCCAGGGAATTTTGCTGAAGGTTTGGGGTAGGGGGTGAAATCCGCGGCCAACCACGATGGTGGTTCTCACTCGGCTAAAAGCAGCTATCCACGCCATGCCGCTGTCAGCTCCCACAAATGACTCGCACGTTCCGATGCGGGCGATCGTTTCGTTGAGGTCATGCGGGCAAATACGGAGTCCCGCAGT
>JAYVSE010000150.1:0-14639 GCA_043775635.1 Planctomycetaceae bacterium
TCATGTTGACCTCTGCCATCCGGTGAGGGCAACTTCATTCAATCCTGCGTTGAGTGAACTGCCTATAGATGAAACATCGGCCGGTGATTGGTCACGCAACAATAAATCGACGATTGTGCGATTAACGATTTCAACACTAAAGGTTGCTGCTGCCATTCGCCGACTCTGAACGCCCATCCTTTCGATCGCATCGCTATTTTTGATGAACCAAACCATCCGCTGAGTGAGCATCTGCACGTTACGAGGCTCGACGAGGAACCCGTTTTCATTTTCTATAACGGTATCCTTGCAACTCAGTCCGCCGACGACAACAATGGTAAGAAGCGTATCCAAGAGGATCGAAAGTCGTGGGATTTGGGTTTCAAAAAGCAGGCAGAAATAGTCGACAAACGCAATCATCAGCATCGCAAAGAGCGAAACTCTTAGCAGCGAACTCAAGTCTGCAAACGTCACGTATCTCCACCATCCATGGAAATGCCGGCCAAAGTTGAAGACGGTGATTTTGACGATGACGATTGCGGGTAGCGTGTCCAGGACCTCCTTGTCGTGTCAATTTCAATGGATCAAGTGAAATTCGATCACACGTTGAAACATAGTTTCCGACGCTAAACATGAACGAACAAAATTGAAAATTGCTTTGCGGCGGTTCATCGCATGCTAGATTTTCTGATTAGAACGTCTGGTTCGGTAATTCCTGCCTCCGTTTCTTGCGCTGAATACGTGGAATGATACTTCCCGATGTAGCCGTACTGGTTGCGAGAGTAGGTTCCGTAGCCATATAGTTTTTGAGCCGACTTCTCAATACCGTTGACAACGATCGCAGTCGGTTGGATTCCGATGTCGGAAAGTAATTTGATGGCATGCTCTACCGGACGGCGCCCATTCTTGCTGACACGCACCGTCAAAATTACCGCATCAACGATCGGCGCGATAATTGCCGGGTCAGCGACCGCGAGAAGTGGTGGTACATCGACGAGAATAAGGTCAAACTCCGCTTGGGCCACAGTCAATAGAGTTGACAACCGTAGCGATTCCAAAAGTTCCGCAGGTTCGGACGTGCTTTTACCATGTGGCATCACGAATAGGTTCGGCATTTCCGTGCTTTGAATGCATTCGCAAAAGCTCTTGTTGTTTTCAAGAATGTCTGCGAGTCCTGGCCCACCTTCGATTCCGAAGAGCTTGGCGATCATCGGACGCCGCAAGTCGGCATCTATCAGGAGAACTTTCTTACCCGTACGCGCGAATGAGATTGCTAGGTTTGAGAGCGTCGTTGATTTTCCGTCGCCAGGTTGTGGGCTTGTCATCATCATGGTTCTCACCGCGCCTTTGCGGTTTGAAATTAGCAAGGACGTTCTAGCAATACGATAGATTTCAGCCTCGGCAGACCGCGGCGTGTGAAATGAGACAAGGGTTGGAGCCATTTTGGTCTCCGGATGGTTCTTGCTGCGGCTCTTCTTTATCACGAATCTAGGGATGTGGGCAATAATAGTCGCTCCCGTTGCATTCTCAATGTCTTCGGCACTGTTGAAGGTTTTGTCAAGCAAGTCAGCGACAATCGCCATTCCAACACCGAGACCAAAGCCAAGGAACAAGCCCAACCCTGCCAAGATCGGAATTTTTGGCCAGGCCGCTTTTTTGGCCGGCTCGGGATTTGTTAGTAAGTCAGTTGAAAACCCAGCGTAGGATTTCGAGAGGTTTAATTCTTGGAGTCGCAGAATGACTTGATCATACCTTGCCTGCGCCCGGTTTAGCTTCGCGCGAAGAGCGGTACCTCGCATAAAGTCGTTTTCAACTTCCTTGGCGGCAATGTGCTCGGTTTCAGAGTCATCTAGCAGAATCGTCTTTCGCTTCTCCAACTCCGCGATATCGTTGCGCAACAGTAGCGTATAGGTCTCTAGCATCTCGCTGGGATCCAGTTTCTTTACCGAAAGCACTGCGGCCACCGGTGCGTTCTTTTCCATGAATTGCTTCGTGATTTCAATTTCTTGCTTTGCCGCATCAACAAGCGGGTGGCTTGCGCCAAACGCGTCTTTCAATGCCTGTTCTTTCTGAATCAACTCGAGAAGTCGGTTGAAGTTGACGCGGGCCGCTTCGGCACGAATTGGCTGTTCGGCCTGAAAAGCCTCCGACTGCGTCTCTTCACGAGTCATTTCGAGGAAGAGCTTTAGTCGTTCAACTTCTTTTTGGCTTAACAATGCGAGGAAACTGATCTCGCTTTTCTCGTTTTCCTTTGGCTCATGGTTGGAGTAAAAGTTATTGATCACTTCAAGCCGGGATTGTTGCTCAGCGAGTGTGTTGCGAACCATGTTTAATTCTGTTTCTAGCTTTGTCATCCGTTCTTTGTGAATGTCCTGCACCTTATCACCATCGATAAGAGCGCGAACAGACTGCAGAAAAGCAAGGTACTCTTCGTTCGCTAGTGCAAGTTCGGTTTCATGGGTTTGACGAGCCTCTTCAATCAACTGGACTGCTTGCTGAGAAGAATCCTCACCGTGAGACTCAACGTAACTTCGGTAGCTCTCGAATATAGCCGCAAGAATGGCGGCCGCATCCTCAGGGTTCGGATCACGAAAGCTCGCTCTTAGCACCATCGCGTCCCTTGAAGTGCCTTCACCCCCATGGTGCACGGTTAGATGTTTAATAATGTGATCGATTGCACTGTCGCCCTTGGTTGCAGCATCCTTAAAGGAGGCCAGTTCGGCGAGCTTGTTTGTCTTCACTGCTTCAGCCAGCAACAGCCGACTTGTTATCAACCGCATATGAGTGGCTAACTGGTCTTCCTGAATCGCATCGCCACTAGCGTTAGCCCCTGTAATCGTTCCCGAATTGGTAAGTTCGCTTGAACGCTGACCGACGAGAATCTCAATCTCTGACTGATACAACGGGACCGTCGTGTAGACATACAACGCCGCAAGTCCGACACCCAACAAAGTTCCAAATACGACATACTCCCATCGCTTGCGCAGGGTTGCGAATAGATTGATCTGTAGTTTTGAATCGTCGTAGTAGTTTTCGTCCAAGTTGGAAGTCATAGTTATCTACGTCCGGGGTGCAAACTGGAGCGATTGTTGGGAGGAATGAAAAGGCGTTACTCAGAACGTTGCGAGATTTCCACACGGATTCGCGATGCAAGTTGACTAAATCTTTTGTCTTCGGGTGTCAGTGTAATGCCAAGAACGACGTGTCGGAGTGCTTCTTCAAGGCTTCCGTTGGCCCGCAATGTCTCGGCGGCCTTGTAGCGGTAGTTGGAGTTCTTCGGTGCTGACACGACAGCGGCCAACCATTGGTCTTTAGCCGCCACCTTATCATTAACTAATTCAAAAATGGATGCGGCCACCGCATGCCGGCGATCAATGGCAACCCTCGAATCCACTAGTAGGTGATCGGCAACTTCGCGTACCAGGGTCATGTCATCTTGGTTGGTATGCGAGTCAGACTTTAGGTCCGCTTGTAAAACAGTTTGAATCAGTGCAACCAGCATTTCCGGTTTTGAAGGTGGCATAAGTTTTGCCGCGAATTCGACGGCGTTCATGCGTTTGAGCCCAAAGGCCATGATCGTTTTGTCATGCGATCGTGATACAGCAAGGCAATCGGCCCAAGACTTCGTCATTTGCTCGGTGTTACCACTGTAATAGGCGTATAGCCCGCATGCATAAAGCTTATCTGGGTCGCTCATTGAAATCGCCGCAGCTCGGCCAATCCATGTGCCAACGTCCCAGTCGCCGAGCGGTGACAAAACAGCACCGGTGAGATGCAGCTGAGAGAACAACGGGTTTACATTCAGCCCAGAGCTGACATCACGTAACGCTAAACCCAATGGCTCCTGCATCGACGGCTCCGCAAGCAAACTCTTGATGGTTGCTTTTTGAGACGCTGGCGCGAGCGATGAGATGACGCCGAAAATCACATCGGGCTGCGTATTCTCCCAGGAGATGGACTCACCCGCTAATTTTCCTGCGTCAATGACTGCAAATCGATATCGCGCGAATTGATAAAGCGCGCGATGGCGGTAGAGAACGGCTCGGTCTGGTTGCGAAGAAATCGCGCGATTTAAGATTGCAATCCGTTCATCTATGAGCTCTTTCGGTAATGCATCCTTTAGATCAACAACCGCTGTCTGTTCAATCGCTTGATCTCCGATCATTTCCAACTCACTGTATTTAACGCAGTAGCAGGTCAGCACGGCGCATGATGCGAAGATCGCGATTGCACCGATTGCCTGAGATGCCGGTGAGTGCTGAACCATACGTCTGCTTGTAATGGATGCCGCAAGGCCGCCCAAAATTCCAAAAAAACTAGCATAAAGAAAGAGATTTGCGGGTATAGCGATGACGAAATCTACGGTGCTGTGAACAACGGCACACACCAAAACAATCAGTCCAAAAACAGCGAACGCCTTGTCTTCATTGGAAGTGGCTCGGAGTACCACACATGCAACCGCGTACATTGCCCAGCCAATCATTCCTATCAAAACTGCCAGCCCGAAGATTCCGGACTCCGTCAGAACTTGCAGATACTGGTTGTGCGCTTCCTGGAACCAAACGGCGGTCGGCGTGGTTTGGTCGGAAAGCGTCGCGTATCCATAGGTCCCTAAACCGGACCCGAAAGGCAAGTAGCTGATTGCCGTTGCAGACCCATTTTTCCAGTGGTCCCACCGTTCATTGAATGAAAAAGCTTCAAGGGACATTCGATTCAGCTTGGCTTCGATTTGCTGAGACGCCTCCGCAGTCGCGATCGTCAGGATTGCCAAGAACACGGCAAGAATAACGCCACTCTTTCCGATTTGCATTTCTCGCCTGAATACAAATCCAACGATCATAAGGGCTGCGATTGCGGCAACCCATGCTCCCCGTGACAGCGATGTCACGACGCCTACAACGACGACACATCCGATCGTCAGCAAGGCCAAATCCTTTGCAGACAGAATGCTAGAGGGATGCTTGTAGTGGCGATTGCGGTAAACTCCGACAGGTGATTTTGTTGTCGATCCGCGTAACGATCTTGAACGGCTTGCAGAAAATAAGCCTGCTGCCGCCGCTATGCCCGGAAGAATCGCTGCCGCTCCCGCGTTTCGGTAGTAGAAACTGGAAAATGGCAAGCCTTTGGTGGTGTTGGCAATTCCAGGTAAAACGTCAACGGCCCCTTTCGATCTTTGGACAATTCCCCAAACCGAGAGTGCGGCTGTGTTAAGTAGCACGAACCAGAGAAAAATCGATCGCCATCTTCTAGTGCCAAACAATAGCGATGCGAGCGCACCAATTGTTGCCGCCAACATTAGCGGTACCAACGCAATCTTCGAATTCTGCGGAATGATGCTGGCTGATTTGGTCGCCTGGTCTGGGACAGGAGCAGCACCAAGATCCCGCGCACGAAGGCTTAATTGCTTGGACGGAGTCTCACCGAATTCCTGTCGGATTTCGTTAACGTGAGGAAAATAGGGGCTGAGCCATCCAGGAAGCGGGGCACATTGAAAAACGGCATAGCCAATAAATGCGAGCGGCAAAACCAGCGTTGCCAGCGATGGTAGGTTTGGTTTCCAACGGAAACATACGAACGCAATGACGGACATGCTCAAAACAGCCACGAGGGCTACAGCAACATGGTAGAATACGACCGTATGGACGCCACCAAATCGCCAAGCAGAATAGGCCAGGACGCCAAGCAAAGTTATACGAGCAAGAAACAAGCTAGCGACTTGTAGCTTGCTTTCGCGCCGACCATTGGATGCCGAAGTTCCATGAGAAGATTCTAATACTGACCGCTCGATTGTCCGGTGTCGTTTCAACTGATTGCCGTGCATCGTAACACCAAACGAGCACTACTGGCTCGAAAAATCCGACAAGTTGACATGGATGGTCTTCGGGAAAGCTACCATCCCATTTACAACTACTGACGTCATTCGCATTAAAATTGAACGCAAAAATCGAATGTAACACCCGGACGGTGTGAACCTGACGGTCAGGGCTGGTAATTCTACCAGTACACCCTGCGTCCTAACGAGAAAAAATTTGTAAAAAAAACCTGCCGCAGCCAAAGCTGCGCCAGGTGCAAATGGTTTTGCAAATTGTTTAAATGAGTCTACTTGACTGGTGAAGCTGTAGTTCCAGGGTTGTTATTACCACTGAGTGCGACTGGAATAGCGATAGCTGCAGCAAGACCGCCGAGCGCCAAAGGTCCCAAGCCACCAATACCACCGCCGCCGAGACCACCACCGCCACCGCCGAAGCCGCCACCGCCTCCGAACGCTCTACCACCCGTCCCGCCTTCAAAGAAAGCAGCGCCATCTCGATTGTCATCGTCACCCATCGGCGTTTGGCTGATCACAGTATCACTAACAATTTCGCCTTCGGCTGCAAGTTCCTCAGCTAAGCACGGCAGGTTCAATCGCATTTCGACCAGTTCGTCACGAAGGCCAAGATATTTCTTTTCATCCGTAACTCCGGTGTCAAGTGCTGAATCGACTTGCTCGATGGCAGCATCTATTTTCCCAAGCATTTCCTTGCAGGTGGTTTTGCCAGCCTTGAGTTCTTGGCGAAGTCCATCGACAGCTTGCGTCAGGTCTACCGTACCTACGGCGTTTGCTTCCGCAGCGTCCATCATGAACGCATGAGCTGGTAAAGTGAAAGCGGTAGAGGTTGCGACGATGGAGGCGAAAGCGATTCGCTGAATGATTTTCATGTTTTTCTTTTGCCTATCTGGGCGTAACTTCAAGTTGTGGAAATTCTGTTTGTGGGATGCTTTTGGCCCGAGCCCAGGTTTTTCCCAGCCGCTCTAGTCTACTCGTGCAACATTGTGATTCAACTGTTTAGCGAAACAAAATTTATAATTTGTCGAAAAACACGAAAAATCGAACTAGCCAAGGTTGTTTTTACGCGATTTTGTTACGTGGAATGGCCTCCATTGTCCCTTGAGCGGTCGTTTTCAAACGAGATTTTAGAGGGGACATCTGGGGAGTCAGTCGTTTTCAGCTTCTTTATTGCGTCGAAATACTGCGACAACGTCTTCTACCGGTACAACAAAGAGCTGATTGTCATGCTCGAGATCGACGGGGATGGCGTTTTTCGGATGGAAAAGAATCTTGTCGTACTGTCGAAGTGGTACGTTCTCATCATTTTCGACCGCAGCACTAATCGTGACGATTCGGCCAGTGATTGTGGGAATCTCGGCTGCATCCGGTAACGCAATACCGCCGCGAGTTTGCCGCTTTGGTTCGTCTTTTCTTACTAGAACGCGTAGGCCTATCGGTTCAACGTATTCAAAAGCAGTGCCAGATTTATTCTTGTTCGACATGTCGTTAACGTTAACGTGATGTCGTTTCGACGAATATACCCCGCCGTGGCACTGCCTTCAAAGAAAGTTCATCGGGACCTTGCTATTCGGCCTTGCGAATTCCGAGCCGATCGCCATACTAGCCCGCTTTCCGAAACACAATTTCCTTTAGACCTAGCTTGGAGCTTCACACGGTGAGTGCGAAGACTGACGTTTTACACGTCGAATTACGAGACAAAACTGGGACCGCCGCCACTATCAGGCTTCGCCGAGAAGGCAAAATTCCTGCGGTGCTATATGGTCACGGTCAGGCGAATCAGCATTTGGCGATTCCGAGAACTGAGATTAAGACGTTCCTGCGTCACCACGGCAAAGCAGTCACGCTGGCGGGTGCGGTTGATGACACCGCATTGGTGAGCGATGTGCAGTTCGATGCACTTGGTATCGAAGTGTTGCATCTTGATCTGATTCGTGTCAATTTGCAGGAACGCGTAGCCGTTATGGTCCCCGTGCATTTGACCGGTGATGCCGTGGGTGTGCGGAGCGGCGGTGTTCTGCTGGAAAACTTACACGAAGTCGAAATCCGCTGCTTTGCTGGCTCGATTCCTGAGTTCATTGCGCTCAACGTGAGCGATCTTGATCTCGGCGGCCACAAGAACGCCAGCGATTTGAAGTTACCAGATGGCGTTGAATTGGTAACGCCTAAAGAAGCAATGGTCGCCCACATCGAGCGTCCTCGCGGTGAAGCGGAAGCGGCATCGTCATTAGGTGGCGAGCCGGAAGTGATTACCAAGGGCCCAGAAAAGGAGAAGAAAGCCGATTAACGGCATTTGTCGATGAAATTGATCGTTGGTTTGGGAAATCCAGGACGTCGCTACGCGGAAACCCGGCATAACGTTGGATTTGTGGTGGCGGCGAAGCTAATGCCAAAAATTGGTGCGGTGTCGGTCAGAGAGAAATTTAACGGTGAACTCGCAGAGGGTGCCGTTGATGGTCAAAAGGTAGCTGTTCTGTGCCCCATGACATTTATGAACGCCAGCGGAGGCAGCGTTCGCAAAGCAATAGATTTTTATAAGATTGAACCGACAGGTGATGACCTGTTGGTGATTTGTGACGACCTAAATCTGTCCTGTGGACGGCTTCGAATGAGACGAAGTGGTTCAGCAGGTGGACAGAAAGGGCTAGCGGACGTAATTCGACTGCTCGCAACCGACCAAGTGCCTCGGTTGCGGATTGGGATTGATCGTCCGCCGGCGCAGATGGAAGTAGTGGACTACGTGCTCGGAAAGTTCGAGCCAGAAAATCGCGATTTGATCGAGCAGGCTTGTAATTTGGCCGCCGTTGCGGCACTCGATTGGATTCGCAGCGGTACCGCAGCTTGTATGAATCGATACAACGCGGAACCAAAACGACAAGATTAGAAATTCAAATAACCCAACGATTCGTCGAAGGAGCAATCGCCCGTGCCTCGCAACGTTTACGAAACGCTGTTTTTGCTGGACAGCAACCATTACAGCCGCGATCCCGGGGGCGTTAGCGCCGGGCTGAATCAGATGTTCGAGGCCGTTGGCGGCACCGTTTTGGCTAGCCGACTTTGGCAAGAGCAAAAGCTGGCCTATCCGATCGATGGTCACCAAAAGGGAACCTACTGGTTGTCCTATACGGAGATCGAAAGCGGTCGGCTGGTAGAGTTTTATCGAAACTGCCAGTTAAGTGAGCCGATCATTCGTCAGATGACGCTAAAAGTTGAGCCGCGATTGGTAGAGCCAATGCTCGCCCACGCCCGTGGCGAAATCATTCGACCATCACAAGCGGCTGCGATCGAAGTGTTGGTCGATGAGTTTGACGACGGTGCGCTGTAGGAACTTGGCGAAGATGCCGGGCTGAAAGATGCCGAATTTTTGCCGAGATAGCTTTAAAAACATTAACTTAACATATTGCGTTGGTCTTGCGTCTGGTAAAACAGTGTGGGGTCGATGAAGAAGAAACATAAAAACACACTTTAACTATTGCACACGGAGCGATTGAAATGGCTAGTCACAATCGAGTGATCCTGCTCGGAAATCTAACACGAGATATTGAGCTCCGTCATACGCCGGTTGGCACCGCTGTGACGGATATGAGCATTGCGGTCAATGACCGTCGGAAGAACGCAGCCGGCGAGTGGGTAGACGAAGTAACCTATGTCGACATTACGCTTTGGGGACGCACCGCAGAAGTTGCCGGAGAGTTTCTCCACAAGGGATCGCAAGTTTTTGTCGAAGGCCGTCTCAAGCTCGACTCGTGGGAAGCGGACGGGCAAAAGAAGTACAAATTGCGGGTAATTGGCGAACGGATGCAAATGTTGGGAGGACGCGGAGAAGACGCAGAACGTACCGGTAGTAGTGGTAACAAAAGTGCCGGTGGGCGTCGCGCGTCGAATAGTGGAAACGATTACCTGGAGGCCGAAAACGTGGCGCACGTCGAAGAGTACGTCGCCCCGGCAGCCCGACGAGACGCGCAGCCAACCGGCAACTCCGCAGGTTATCACGACGAAGATATCCCGTTTTAAACCATCGTATAAATCACTGAATCACTGTTAATCGCAAACGCTCAGGTTTGCGATTGAATTTTCCTCACATCGATTACTTCTGCACCATTCCAAGGAGGCTCTGATGCCCCAAACCAAAACGATCCGCCGCCCCTCCAAGCACGCTCACAAGAGACTACCCCAAGGTAAGAACGGGGGATATCAGTTGCTTCTTATTCACAATGTTGAGCACCTTGGGCGTCAAGGTGACGTCGTTGAAGTGAAGCCTGGTTACGCGCTAAATTATTTACTGCCTCAAGGGCTGGCGACGGTCGCGACCGAACATCATTCACGTATGGTTGAAAAGCACCGTGAAAAGCTGCATCAAATCGAACTTGAAAAGCTTGCTCATTTCCGTCGTGCAGCCGATGAACTGGCGAAGCAGTCAATTACGATCGAAGCCAACGCTAATGATGATGGGCACTTGTATGGTAGCGTAGGCGCTCCTGAAATTGTTCTTGCACTCAAGGCTGCTGGGGTTACCCTGGCTGCGGACCAAATTCGCCTAGAAGGACCGCTTCGTGAGCTTGGCCTGTACACCGTAAAGGTTCAATTCCACACGGAAATACAAGGCGAAGTTAAGGTTTGGGTTGTGCCGACTGCAAATGCGGACATGAACAAATAACGCAAGATTTTGACTTGCTCGGGGCTGTGGCGAAACTGGCAGACGCGCTAGATTTAGGATCTAGTTCCTCACGGAGTGCAGGTTCAATTCCTGTCAGCCCTATTTGTTAGTAATGAGCGAGAAATAAGTGTCCGGTACCTTTTGCGAGGAACTCGCCCTTCGGGTGCTTCGCACAAAAGGTACCGGACACTTATTTCTCGCTCGACCCTTAAGTAATGAGCAAAGCGATGGTGAGTTCGTCGTTTTATTCTTCTCAATCGCGGTTTCCACGTCCGTTTTCTGGCGAACGATTGGTCCGAATGGAAACCCAAGACAAGTACGTCAATCTAAAACTAAAACTAAAACTAAAAACCTCCTGAGAAAGTAGCATGGCGAAAGAAACTGCAGCTCCCGTGAAGATGGTGTATTACTTCGGCAAAGTTAAGACCGAGGGCAAAGGAAAGAGCAAGCAATTGCTCGGTGGAAAAGGCGTTAATCTCGCGGAAATGACATCCATCGGTCTGCCAGTGCCTCCTGGATTCACGATCACAACCGAATGTTGCGATTTCTACTATAAGCAAGGCAAGAAACTGCCTGATGGCTTAATGGATGAAGTCAACAAGGCGATCACAGTCCTGGAAAAGGAACTCGGAAAAAAGTTCGGCGACGACGATAACCCGCTGCTGTTTTCGGTTCGTTCAGGTGCTGCTGCAAGTATGCCTGGGATGATGAATACCATTCTCAACCTTGGTCTCAATGACAAAGCGACGGAAGGCTTGGCAAAAGCAACGAAGAATGATCGTTTCGCATACGACGCCTATCGCCGGTTGATCAACATGTTCGGCGATGTTGTGATGGGAATGGATCATCATCAGTTTGAGCAAGCTTTTGACAAAGTGAAGGCGAAGTACAAGGTCACCGAGGACACTGACGTACCAGCCGAAGGTCTGAAGCAACTTTGCGAAGACTACAAGGCTGCTTTCAAGAAGCACACTGGACAGGAGTTCCCACAAGATCCCGTCAAACAACTTCAGTTATCGATTGAAGCAGTGTTTGGTTCATGGATGACACCGCGTGCCGTACGCTATCGCGAAATCGAAAGTATTCGTGGTCTACTAGGCACGGCTGTGAATGTCCAGTCAATGGTTTATGGCAACATGGGCGATGACTCGGGAACCGGAGTTGCGTTCACACGCAATCCGAACACCGGTGAAAACAAGTTCTTTGGTGAGTTTCTCATCAACGCTCAAGGCGAAGATGTGGTGGCTGGAATTCGAACACCGCAGCCTGTTGCCGAAATGCCCAAGTGGAATAAGGAAATCCACAAGGAGTTGCTCGACGTTAAGAAGACTTTAGAAGATCATTTTAAGGAAATGCAGGACATCGAATTTACCATCGAGCGTGGCAAGCTATTTATGTTGCAGACCCGTACTGGAAAGCGTACTGGCATTGCGGCGGTGAAGATCGCTTGTGACATGGTCAAGGAAGAATTGATCGACGAAAAGGCTGCCGTGCTTCGCGTTCCAGCGAACGATTTGAATCAGTGCCTGCTGCCAAGTTTCAAGCCGACAGCTCGCAATGCTGCGGATGTCTTGACGCGAGGTTTACCTGCGTCACCGGGAGCTGCCGTAGGCAAGCTTGCATTTAGCGCTGAAGAAGCAAAAGAGCGAACCAATGCTGGCGAAACGGTTATCCTGATCCGTCGAGAAACCAGCCCTGAAGACGTTGATGGTATGCATTGCGCCGCTGGTATTTTGACTAGTACGGGCGGTATGACCAGCCACGCAGCCGTGGTTGCACGAGGTTGGGGCAAGTGCTGCGTTGCCGGTGCTGGCGAAGTAAAGATCGACGAAAAAGCTAAGAAGGCCGTGATCAAAGGCAGGACCTTCACTTCGAAGGACACGATCAGCCTCGATGGAACGACTGGCGAAGTGATGTCTGGTTCGGTTGAGACCCAGGAGCCAAAACTGTCTGGTGACTTCACGAAGTTGATGGAATGGTCAGACAAGTACCGTCGTCTTGATATTCGCACCAACGCCGATTCGCCTGCGGATAGCAAGCGAGCCCGCGAATTTGGTGCCCAAGGAATCGGACTCTGTCGCACGGAGCACATGTTCTTCGAAGGCGATCGAATCGGGCACATGCGGGCAATGATTCTGGCCGATAACGAAACGGCTCGGCGGGCCGCGTTAAAGAATTTGTTACCATTCCAGCGCAAAGACTTCGAGGGGATTTTCAAGGCGATGGCCGGATTGCCGGTCACCATTCGCTTGCTAGATCCACCATTGCATGAATTCCTACCTCATGAAGCAGCAGCCCAAAAAGAATTGGCGATTGATCTTGGTGTTAAGCCTGCGGATATCAAGGCGCGTACGGAAGCACTTCATGAACACAACCCGATGCTTGGACACCGTGGTTGTCGCCTCAGCGTGACCTACCCTGAAATTCTTGAGATGCAGGTTCGAGCGATTGTTGAAGCTGCGATTGCTTGCGAAAAGAAGGGCATTGATGCGCGTCCGGAAATCATGATTCCATTGATCGGGACGGCGGCAGAGTTGAAGCTGCTTCGCGGCAATGTCGAAACAACGATCGAGGTTGTTAAGGCAGAAAAGAAATTCACTGGCAAGCTTGACATTCTGATCGGCACAATGATTGAAATTCCACGAGCGGCGCTCACCGCCGATCAAGTCGCCGAGTACGCGGACTTCTTCTCCTTTGGTACCAATGACCTGACGCAGATGACATTTGGCTTTAGCCGTGACGATATCAACGGTTTCTTACCAGACTATCTGTCGAAGGAACTGTTGTTAATCGACCCGTTCCAGTCGCTCGACACCAGCGGTGTTGGGCAGTTGGTTGAAATGGGTGTTACAAAGGGCCGTAGCGTTAAAGACAAGCTAAAGATCGGTATTTGCGGTGAACATGGTGGAGATCCGGCCTCGATCGCATTCTGCCATAAGGTTGGTCTCGACTACGTAAGTTGTAGCCCGTTCCGGGTGCCAATCGCACGATTGGCCGCGGCACAAGCAGCCTTAGCGAGTGCACCTAAAACGCCTGCGGCACCTGCCGTGAAGCCCGTTACCAAAAAGAGTAGCTGATCGTCGTGCGGTAAGTAAGTGTCGCGCGATCAATGAGTGGGATAGGCTTCCAGCCTGTCGCATTGAAAATGACAGGCTGGAAGCCTATCCCACTTCATCATTTAATTTCCAAGCCGCAGGCAACCATGACCGACATTCACAGTGAATACTCAGTAGTCGAAAAATTAATCGACGATGAGAAGTACACCGAAGCGATTGAAGGCCTCGTGCGAATCATCGCCCAAGACGAAACCTTCGCACTGGCTCACCTCGCCCTAGCCAGGGTTTATACAAAAACCGGACAACATTTGAATGCGATTCGCCATGGCGAGAAAGCTTGTGAGCTGGAGCCAAATGATCCGTTCAATTTCACGGCGATGAGTGTTACGTACCAGCGTGCATGGGCTGGCACTCAGGACCATCAGTACATCACCAAAGCGGAAGACGCGATGGCTCGAGCACAATTGCTTCAACGATCCTAGTTCGGTCTCTGTTTAAAACTGTTATTGCCGAAATCACAAACGGCTAGTTAAGTTAGGAACCTATCATTGATTTATCACCTGATTACGCAGTTGCGATGGCGCGTCCTTGGCAGCTTGGCACTGTGCATATTTTTGTCATCTATCGCTGAAGCGCATCCTGGCCACGGATTAGCAGAAAGCAATGAGAATGGCCATGCGCTCGTTCATTACCTAACGACACCCTATCACTCGGTCGGCATATTGGGGACCGCGGCGGTCATCGTTGTTTGCGCGTACTGTGCTTCAAAATATTTTCGTGCCGCGCGGGACTAGAGTTTGGTCATCATGACCCATTGATGCCGGGAACAACAGGAAAAGTTTTCGACAGGAAAATAAAGAATTGCGATTGCTTTTCGTTTGACCTGTTGGCGTGAAGTCGACGCCGGTTCCATCAGCGAACACAAAGCCAAACCGGCCTCTGCATCAGCGGCTTGGTGGCAGTCGTAATCACGCGTTCGCACGATTGCAACATGTCACGCACATTCTCCGCCGGTATCAAACTAGTGCTCCGAGAATTAAATAACCTTGCTTGGCGATTTTGTCGTTAAACCGTGTGGGCAACGCCCCGCGTGAGGCTCGCGGCCCGTTGGGCACGCGGT
>JAYVSE010000151.1:0-3853 GCA_043775635.1 Planctomycetaceae bacterium
ATTACTCGTTAAACCGCGTGCCCATCGGGCCGCGTGTTTTGAGGCAAACGCGCGGGGCGATGCCCACGCGGTTAAACTAAGAAACTTGTGCACGGGTGCCTATCCCACGCTCCGTCTCACCAACCTATCAATAATCAATCATCAACAATCAATCCCGAAGGTCCTGTTATGTTAGATCAAGCGTTTGAAGCATTGACGACTTACGACTGGGGCGCAGAACGAAGCGCTCTCGATCCGATCAATGAAGCAGTCATTGCGACCCAAAGCGTTGCAGCGGAACGAAAAGCACTGGAGATTCGCCTCGCGGCTGCTTTGAAAACATCCATTTCGCACGCCGCGAAGGACTTTGTTTGCCGAAAATTGATGCAGATCGGTAGCGAGGTTTCGGTTCCGACCCTTGCCGAGCTGCTCAGTGATAAAGATCTTTCGCATATGTCCCGCTTCGCGTTGGAGCGAAACACATCACCCGAAGCTGCCCAAGCACTTCGAGATGCACTGCCTAAACTAACGGGTTTGCTCAAGGCCGGAGTCATTAGTTCGCTTGGACAACGTAAAGATGTGGCGAGTGTTTCGTTGCTGGCAGCATGTTTGTCTGATTCCGACCAGGCCGTCGCTCGATCGGCAGCAATCTCGCTGGGGTCAATCCAGGCACAAGGATCAATCACGGCGCTAAATGAAGCTAAGTCTGCTGTGTCGGAAACTCAGGTTGCCGTCAGCGACGCAAAACTTGCTTGTGCCGAAGGAATGTTAACCGCAGGCAATAAGGACGAAGCGCTAGCTGTTTATAAATCGCTGCTGGGTGATACTTATCCTAAACACGTGCGATTCGCGGCAACGCGTGGAATGCTGGCGTGTACGGCGAAGACCTCATGAACCTGCCACTCGCGTTACACGCGTAAGCATCGCGTGAACAACAAGTGACGTAGCGGGATTCGCCAGAATTCCGACTGCCCAAGCGCCCAACGGAAGTCTGGCGACATCCGCTACGCCTAAACGCGTCACTTATTGATCACATGTTCCTAACCAATATTTGAACACTGGAATTGAATCGTGCGTTGTCGCCATTGGTTAACAAGAGTAATCGTCGGAGCTTGCATTGCGTTCGGTGCTTGGGGAAACGCGGCGTTTGCGCAGGAAACCAGCAACGAACTGATACGCATGGTTATAGAACTGCTTCAGGACCAGGAAATGCGTTCTGTTGGGCTGGAACAGGTTCGATATGAGGCGAAGGGTTCCGCCGCAACAACGCAATTCGCGTCTCAATTGACGAAACTAACCCCGCCTGCCCAAATCGAGTTGCTGCGTGCGCTCGGGACACGAGGGGATGCTGCGGCCAAACCACAAGTGATGTCTCTGCTCAAATCCAATGCTGATGCGTCCGTGCGAATGGCCGCTATTGGTACGCTGGGAGACATCGGTGATTCGACTGATCTGCCGCAATTGATAACGTTTCTAAAAGATGAATCTAACGGTATTCAATCAGCAGCAAAAAAGAGTCTCGCTCGCTTGCGTCATGCCAGTGTCAATCCAATTCTTGTTGAAGCGATGAAGAGCGGCAACGCTGCCAGTCAAGCTTCAATCGTCGAAGTCTTGGTTGCGCGTCGAGCGACGGAGTCTATGCCGCAGGTTGCTAAACTTACGGTTGATGAAAATCCTAAAGTGCGTCGTGCGGCGATGAGTGCACTTTCCGAGTTAGGGTCTGCAAATCAAGTTCAAGACATGGTTCTTGGGGTGTTGAAGGCAGCGAAAGGGGCCGAACGAGATGCGGCTGAAAAAGCGTTGGTCAACCTTTGCAATCGAAACGGCAATCCAGACTCACGAGCCGAACCTGTACTAGTAGCAAGAGCCAAGCTAGATGATGCATCGCAACTAGAGTTGCTTACTGTGGTTGCGAAAATAGGTGGCGCCAAGGCTCTGGAGGCGGTCGAGGCAACCATGGCCAGCGAAAGCGCCGTGCATCACAAAGCAGGCCTTGCAGCGTTTTGCAATTGGCCAGAACCAAGCGTCACGGACCGATTGTTGAAGCTGATCGAAAGTACGACTAACCAAGCTGAGCGTGCCCTTGAATTCAAGGCTCTCGTCCGCCTCGCCAGCATCCGAGACAAGCGTAAAGACAACGAACGACTCTCGCGTTTTCAACAGGCAATGAAGCTCGCGAAATCAAACGAGGAACAGTTATTAGTCATCGACAAATCTCGTTCTGCATATTCGGTGGAAACATTGCGATTTGTTTTGCCTTACCTCGATGAATCAGCGTTTAGGGAAGTCGCTTGCGAAACGATCGTTGAGCTAGCGCATCATCGTGAAGTGCGAGAACCTAACAAAGCAGAGTTCGACAAGGTGCTCGATCGCGTCATGCAAATCAGCAAAGACGCCGTTGTGAAAGACCGAGCTCAGCGTTACAAAAATGGCGAGACTTGGCAGCGGCCCAAAGGCAGTTAAGCTACCTGATTTCCGGCTTACTCGCTCACTCCCATAACTTCAAAAGGACCTTCGGCCACCTCCCAGCTTGCCTGGGAGGAGCCAATGATCATCACCAGAAAACGACTCTCATCGCGTAGATATCGCAGTTCTCCAGCTTGCGACGCTGAAAGCGTTGCAAGCTGGAAAATTGAAGTCGGATGGGAAGCCTTCGTTGTCTGGTTGTGATCCGATTCACCTTCCAGGCAAGCTGGCAGGGGTCTTAGAAAAGATGTGGGGTATAAAATGGCGAATAGCTTATCGCTCCACGATAGTCTTTTGACAGTTCAATCAAGCCGTACCCTTGATGATTCGTCGCTGGGGCGGGATTATAGCGGGCGGTGATTCAATTTGATTTCGAACGCTGGCATCGCGCTGCGTCGTTTGACCTTTTTTGGGGAGTGTGTTTCGATGGCTGTGCTGGTGACTCAAGCGGCTCCGGATTTCAAGGTAAATGCAGTCCTGCCCGATGGGTCGTTTCAAGACGACTTGTCGCTGAGCCAATTTCGAGGGAAATATGTGCTTCTGTTCTTCTATCCACTCGACTTTACGTTCGTTTGTCCAACCGAAATCATCGCGTTTAGCGATCGCATTGACGAATTTGAGGCGCTCGGCGTGCAGGTTCTTGGAGCGTCCGTCGATAGCCAATTTTCCCACTTAGCGTGGCGAAATCTACCGCGAAACCAAGGTGGCATCGGTAACGTCAAATATCCGCTGATTTCGGACCTCAACAAGCAAATCGCTCGTGATTACGATGTACTGTTGGATGGAGGCGTCGCGCTGCGTGGAACGTTTTTGATCGATCGTGAGGGTCTGGTGCGGCACCAGGTCGTCAACGATTTACCATTGGGGCGAAGTGTTGATGAGGCACTGCGGATGGTCAAGGCACTGCAGTATTTTGAGAAAAACGGTGAAGTTTGCCCGGCAGACTGGAAAGAAGGCAATCGTACGATCAAACCAGGGGTTGAATCGAGCAAAGAGTTTTTCGGTGCCGAATACGCTAGTTAACCAGATAGACTGAAAAACAGGGGACGGCTTTGGCAAAAACAGCAATCGTCAGCGACATTCACGGCAATCTCGCCGCTCTCGAAGCAGTGTTGGTTGATATTCAGTCACAAGCAGTCGACGAGATTGTTTGCCTTGGCGATGTGGTCGGCTACGGCCCCCGCCCCTGCGAATGTCTCGACGCGTCGATGAAATTTGGCTTTACTGTCCTGGGAAATCATGACAGTAGCGCTATTTTCGACCCCGAGGGGTTCAATTCATCAGCCGAACGGGCCATATTTTGGACGCGAACGCAGTTGCACAACGGCGGCGATCCCGAAGCGTGCAAGCGTCGGCTTGACTTCATTTGCAAGATGCCGCGCGTCGTCAGGCGTGGCGGGATGCTATT
>JAYVSE010000152.1:0-8525 GCA_043775635.1 Planctomycetaceae bacterium
CGCTCCGCGAAAGAGCGTTCTTTCGCGGAGCGAAAGGCGACACTGGTCTCTGAGCAAGGTCGCAAAAACCGGTGGCAATCGTCCGAACTCTTCGCATGCGAATCTCCTCAGAAAATTGCACTCGCAATATCGGCTTGGGTTCAAATCTGTCAGCACTTCGGGCGGCATCTGCGAGACCATCGTCTCGCAGACGTAGTGGGCATTTCGATGCTGCCACCGATCGCTTATAATTACCAAACAACGGGATTTCCGCAAAAGAAAACTTTTTCATGGGACTGACCACACATATTTTGCCCGATCCAAATTCAAAATCGTTTCTTCGCCGTCTTTCGGAACCGATCGGAACAGTCGCAGTGATCTTACTGCTTCTCGTTGCTGGAACCGTGTCCTTGCGTAACATACAGCGACTCTGGTCGGATTCTTCGATCGTAGAGCACTCGTATGAAACACTCAACTTGATTAACGAATTGGCCGTTGCGCTGGCGAATGCCGAAGCAGGCCAACGTGGTTATATCATCACCGGTGATGATACGTATTCGGAAGGCTACGAATCTGCTAATCGCGAGCTAGAAGCCTTAATGAGCCGTCTGCATAAGCGAACTAAGGACAGCATCGATCATGCTAACGCCGTTGCGATGTTGATACCAAAGGTCCATCAAAAAAGTACGGAACTTCAAGAGACAATTGCTATTCGTCGCGATAAAGGCGTGGGCACCGCTCGCGAAATCGTCCCCGGTGATATTGGAAAGCGTTTGATGGACGATATCCGAGCCGATCTCGCAATCATGCGAAGTGTAGAAGAGTCTCGAATGCAGCACCACAAAAATGAATCGCTCCACACGTATCAAATCGTTTGGTACACAGGTTTATTGTCAACCATGGCGGGTCTCGCACTCGTCGCTGGCGTCATGCTCGCCGTTCATCGCCGCAGTGCGTCTGCTGAACGAGACGCTATTGTCATTGATGGCGAACGTCAGCGATTGCAACAGGCGATTGACCTGCAAGCAAAACTCAAGACGCGCAATCGCGAACTCGACGAACACCTTCGTTTGTTTGTCGACCAAATTCAAGATTACGCGATTTTCACGATGGATACCGATTGTCGAGCAACAAGTTGGAACTTAGGAGTTGAAAAGGTATTAGGATTTGCCGAAGACGAGTACTTGGGACGTGATGTTCGGCCATTGATTTTCACGCCGGAAGCGAATGCAAACGGAACCACCGATGCCGAGTTTGCGACCGCTGCTACAATCGGCTCGGCCAATGATGATCGATGGATGATGCGCAAAGGGAATATTAGGTTTTGGGCGAGCGGTATGACGTCTTCGATCCGCGATGAATCAGGCACGCTGATCGGATATAGCAAAGTCATGCGTGACATGACGCAGGAAAAATACAGCAGCGATGAAATGAGTCGTTTGGCGGCGGAGCTGGCTGAAGAATCGCAGCGAAAAAACGAGTTCTTCGCCATACTAGCTCACGAGCTTCGTAACCCGCTTTCGCCCATTAAAAACGCCGTCCAATTGATGGGCATGATGAAACTTGACCATGAAGTCGAGGAGTTGCGGGTCATGATGGACCGTCATGCCGACCAGATCGTGCGCTTGATCGACGACTTGATGGACATCTCACGAATCGGCCGCGGCAAAATCGAGCTGAAAAAGCGGGTGGTTGAAATCGCGACCATTGTCAATTCGGCAGTTGAATCTTCACAGGTTTTGATCAAGGCGAATCATCAAACCTTGCATGTGCAAGTTGCTGAATCCGGTATGTCTGTCAACGTTGATCCAGCGCGGATCACACAAGTCGTGTGCAACTTGTTAAACAACGCATCAAAGTACAGTGACGAGAATTGCACGATCAATCTATCGGTCTCGGCTGAAGCAAATAGCATCGTCATTCGCGTTAAGGACAACGGCCGCGGAATCCACCCATCACGACGGGAGGATATTTTTGAAATGTACTCACAGATCGGCGATTCGGTTGAACGCGGAGCAGCCGGTCTTGGTATCGGCTTAACACTGGCTCGTACATTGGTCGAACTTCACGGCGGAACCATCGCTGCCCACAGCGACGGCGTCGGCCAAGGTAGTGAGTTTACGGTCACACTGCCATCGGCTTCACCCGATGACGTTCCCGACGTGATCGCGCCTGTACCGCATTCGTCAGAGCCTTCGCGTGCGTTCCGCGTCTTAATCGTCGAAGATATGAGGGCGCTGGCTGTGATCCTGTCGCGGTTGCTAACGAAGCTGGGGCATCATGTTGAAGTTGTCGACAGCGGTGCGGCAGCGATTGAGAAGTTAAAGAGTTACGATGCCGAAATAATTTTCTCGGACATTTCCATGCCAGAAATGACTGGCTACGAATTGGCACGTACACTGCGTGCAACCGAAGCCACCGTTGGCCTCGTTTTAGTCGCGATGACTGGCTACGGACAATCTGCGGACCGTGAAAAGTCTATTCGAGCAGGTTTTAATGAACACATGGTAAAACCTGTCGACGTTGTCAAACTTAAAGAGTTTTTCGCGACGATGTCTGCGAACAGCTCGCCCGTCACATTCGATTTCTGATAAATTCAAGATATGAAGATGAACCAAATCACTGATTCGTGCCTTAGTTGCATTGGCAATCCAGTTACTTCAACGTTTAAGCAATACGCGTGTATTGTTGTAGGTTGGAGCCTGTGGATGTTCGTCACATCATCCGGTTTGATCGCGGATGACAAGCTTGAGTACAATCGCGACATTCGCCCCATCTTGGCCGACAATTGCTTCGCATGTCACGGTGCTGATAGCGCGGCACGGCAGGCCGATTTGCGGCTCGATCAGCGCGACACGGCGATTGAAACGGGAGCGATCAAGGCCGGCCAGCCCGGGGATAGCGAGTTGATCGCTCGTCTGCTTACCGATGATCCTGAGCTAATGATGCCACCTCCGGAAACAAAAAAGAAATTAACTTCGGATCAAAAGGGAAAGTTGAGTCGCTGGATTGCTGATGGCGCTGAGTACCAGCCGCATTGGTCTTTGATTGCGCCGAACCAGTCGAAATTGCCTTCCGTGAAGAATGCGGCTTGGCCCAAAAACACGGTGGATTATTTTGTGTTGGCCAAGCTCGAACACGCCGGGTTGTCACCTGCGGCTGAAGCGGATCCACGGTCATTTTTTCGGCGCTTGCACTTGGACATCACAGGCTTACCACCGGTGGCCAGTGACATCAATGAATTCGCAACTGCTTATCCTGCCAACCCAGACGAAACGCTTTCACGTTGGATTGATCACCTCATGAAGTCACCCTCCTATGGTGAACATCGTGCTCGCTTTTGGCTCGATGCGGCTCGTTACGCCGACACTCACGGTCTGCACTTCGACAATTATCGCGAGATGTGGCCTTATCGTGATTGGGTTGTCCGAGCTTTTAATGCAAACCAGCCTTTTGACCAGTTTACAATAGAACAATTAGCTGGCGACCTTCTTCCCAATCCAACCGATGAACAGTTGATCGCGACTGGTTTCCAACGTTGTAATATCACAACAAACGAAGGTGGAACTATCGACGAAGAAAATTTGGCGCTATACGCAGCGGATCGAGTACAGACGTTCGGCTGGGTTTATCTAGGGTTAACGACAAACTGTTGCCAATGCCACAATCACAAGTTTGATCCATTGTCGATGCAGGACTATTACTCACTGGCTGCATATTTCCGCAACACGACGCAGCAGGCAAAAGACGGAAACGTCAAGGATGGCTTAGGTCCCGTCATGGTCGTCCCGCTAGCCGAAGACAACCAGCGTTGGAAAGCATTGCCAGAAGAAATCAAAGTGGCCGTTGCCTCGCGTGATGGCCGGAAAGAATCTGCCAAGCAGAATTTTAACCAATGGGCGTCTGCTGCCGACCCAGATCGATTGGGGGATGCCGTTGCTTCCGATCAACTCCTTGTTCACCTGCTGCTCAACGAAGGTTCTGGCAACCAGGTAACCAATAGCTGCACAACACCCCCTGTGAAATTTGCCGCGTCGGGAGAACTCGCGTGGGTCGCAGATGGAAAGTTGGGCCCTGCACCGGTATTGAAGACCGGAAGCACGTTCGATCTTGGCGATCAAGGGAACTTTGAAAAAAATCAGAGTTTCAGCTATGCCGCTTGGATACGAACGGCCAATGATAACGCTTCGAGTGGAATCATTGCTCGGATGGACGAAGCGAGTAATTTTCGCGGTTGGGACTTATGGCAACAAGGGCGTTCTATATCGGTCCATATGATTGATGTGTGGCCAAGTAATGCGATGAAGGTTACAACGCGTGAACCCGTTCTAAAGTCTGGTGAATGGCGGCATGTGTTGGCGACGTACGATGGATCAGGCAAAATCGAGGGGATTAAAATCTACGTCGATGGCAAGTCGCAAGCTGTCAATGTTGAGCAAAATAGTTTGAAGCCAGACGCGACCATCCGCTCCACGACTCCGTTACGCATCGGACAACGTTCGGGGATACAAGTATTTGAAGGGGGATCGGTGCAAGATGTTCGGCTTTACGGGCGAACGTTGAGGGAAGGGGAAGCGAATGCTTTAGCTAAACTGGCACCGCTTCAAGCTCTACTTAAAGTACCGGTTCAATCGCGTTCACCAGAACAACAAGCTGCGCTCTACGATCACTACCTCAACACTGAGGATTCGGAATATATCAAGCTCGCATCGATCGTGACGGACCGGGAAGCTGAATTATCTGCCATTCGTGCGCGTAGTGCGATGACCCACATTCAACAGGAGCGTCAGAACACGCCACCGATGGCAAACATCTTGATGCGAGGCGAATATGACAAAGTCGGTGACAAAGTGGCGGCAGCTCCGCCCGCTGCACTCCATCCACTGCCTGCCAATGCACCCAACAACCGCCTTGGTCTTGCACAGTGGGTCGTTGATCCCGCCAACCCTTTGACCGCTCGAGTCACTGTCAATCGTTTCTGGCAAGAGGTTTTTGGTAGAGGATTGGTTTCTACTCCAGAAGATTTTGGAGTCATGGGAGCATCGCCAAGCCATCCAAAATTGTTGGATTGGTTGGCAGTTGAATTCCGCGAAAGTGGCTGGAATACCAAAGCTCTCTTCAAACTGATGTTGATGAGTGCCACCTATCGGCAATCGGCATCGGTCACGACTGAGAAATTGGAACGCGATCACGATAACGTTCTGCTTTCACGAGGTCCACGCTTCCGAATGGCGGCAGAGATGATTCGCGATTATGCGCTGGCATGTAGCGGTTTGCTTTCGCACAAGATGTATGGTCCCGGCGTAAAACCGTACCAACCCAGCGACATTTGGAATATTGTCGGTTTACCCGGAGGCGATACACGCGATTATGTTCAAAGCGAAGGCGAGAACTTGTTCCGCCGCAGCTTGTACACGTTCTGGAAACGGATGGCACCACCGCCCAGTCTGGAGGCATTCAACGCACCAAGTCGCGAAGTGTGTACAGTACAGCGAGAACGAACCAACACGCCGCTTCAAGCCCTTGTGTCATTGAATGATCCGTCATTCATCGAGGCCGCTCGCAATTTGGCTCAATCAGCCCTCAAAGACGCAAACGCGATCGATGAGAATGTGCTGTCGTTTATTGCTGCAAAAGCACTGGGACGATCTTTCAGCGACCCTGAGAAAAAAGTATTGCTGGAAGACAAGCAGGTCTTCCTCGAGCACTATCGCTCGACACCGGACGATGTCAAATCGCTACTTGAGATTGGCTCCTCACCTGTTGATCAGCAATACGATAAATCGATGCTCGCTGCATGGACTCTGGTGTGTAACGAAGTCCTGAATTTAGACGAAGTCTTAAACAAATAGTTTTCAATTCAAGGTCCAAGACGCGTATCCTTCCAATCATTTCGTTAGAGTTGACACACCATGAACCGGATCAATCCGCTTGACAACTATCAATCGCGCCGTCAGTTCTTCGCCAGCGGCAAGAACGTTCTTGGCGGGGCTGCGTTAGCCTCGTTGCTAGGGCCTGTTCTTGGAAACGCGGCAGCCGGTCAAGCTGGCCCAGCTCACGCGCCACTTCAACTCGACTTTGCCCCCAAGGCCAAGCGAGTGATCTACTTGCACATGGTTGGCGGTCCTTCGCAAATGGACTTGTTCGACTATAAGCCCACGATGAAAGATTGGTTCGACAAGGATTTGCCGGATTCGATTCGCATGGGACAACGGCTCACCACGATGACCAGCGGTCAAGCGAGATTCCCTGTCGCGCCATCGAAATATGCATTTGCGCAGGCAGGTGAATGTGGAATGTGGATGAATAGCGAGCTGCTTCCCTGGCTGTCAAAAAAAGCAGACGCGATTTGTTGGATGCGGAGTCTGCACACGGAGGCAATCAACCACGAGCCAGCGATCGCTGCGATGCAAACGGGCAATCAAGTTACCGGTCGTCCCTGCTTGGGTTCATGGGCATCTTATGGCTTGGGCTCCATGAACGAGAATTTACCCGCTTTTGTGGTACTAATCGCCACGCCAACCAATCGCGAGCAAGAACAAGCGATCTCAGCACGGCTATGGGGAGCGGGCTACCTTCCAGGTCAACACGCTGGAGTTTCTTTCCGCAGCAAAGGGGACCCCATTCTTTATGTGAATAATCCGCCAGGAATTCCGAGTGAAATTCGCAAGCGTTCAATCGATGGATTGAACAAAATCAATCAAATGAACTTTCACCAACTCGGCGATCCGGAAACAGAAACTCGCATTCGACAATACGAAATGGCTTTTCGAATGCAGGCCAGTGTACCGGAATTGACTGACATTAACCAAGAGTCAGCATATACGTTCGAGCTCTATGGTGACGCCGCGAAAAAACCAGGTACGTTTGCTTACACGGCGCTGATGGCACGGCGACTGGCAGAACGTGGTGTACGGTTCATTCAAGTCTATCACAACAATTGGGACCACCATAGCAACGTCAATGGTCGCATGGTCGATCAATGCAAGGACGTGGATCAGCCCTGCTACGCGTTGCTTGAGGACCTTAGAGAACGGGGGATGTTGGAAGATACACTTGTCATTTGGGGAGGCGAATTTGGGCGAACCATTTATACTCAAGGGACGTTGACCAAGGACAATTATGGGCGCGACCATCATCCGCGATGCTTTACGATGTGGATGGCTGGCGGTGGTGCTAAGGGCGGTGCGATTTATGGTGAAACCGACGAGTTTTCATACAACATCGTCAAGGATCCCATTCATATTCGTGACTTCCACGCAACGATCCTTCAATTGTTGGGCTTCGACCACGAACGGATGACCTATAAATACCAAGGACTTGAACAGCGATTGACGGGTGTGCTGCCTGCACGTGTCATTCCTGAGTTGATTGCCTGATCTGGATCGTCAACGCCCGTGCTTCATTCTCGGACTCCTCTATCGGATATTCGCATGCAACATCGCGTATTTGGCACCACCGCACAAAATGTCTCCGAGGTCGGCCTGGGGACTTGGCAACTCGGTGGGACCGAGTGGGGCGCGGTCGGTGATGACGAAGCAATAAATACGTTGCGGGCGGCGACTGATTCAGGCATCACGTTTTTCGATACCGCTGATATTTACGGTGGCGGACGGAGTGAAGAATTCATCGGCCGATTTCTGAAAGACCAGGGGCGGCGAGAAGAATTTTTCATCGCAACCAAATTTGGCCGTTCCGCCGATCCAGGCTGGCCAGAAAATTTTCGCCCCGAGACGATTCGAAAGCATGTTGAAGGCTCATTGCGGCGATTGCAAATCGAACGGATTGATCTGCTGCAAACTCATTGTGTGCCAATGGAGCACTTGCGTGATGGGGCAGTCTGGGAATCATTGCGTCAACTCCAAAGTGAAGGTAAGTTGCGTGCGTTTGGGGCGAGCGTTGAATCGATGGATGAAGCACTTGAGTGTGTTGAAGTAGAAGGGTTGGCGTCCTTGCAAATCATTTTCAATCCTTTTCGATTGAATCCCGCAGAGGAATTATTTCAAACCGCCAAAAACCTGAACATTGCCATCATTGCACGGCTTCCGCTAGCCAGTGGATTGTTGTCTGGAAAAATTACGAGAGACACCGTTTTTGCTGCGAGTGATCATCGCTCATTCAATCGCAATGGCGAAAAATTCAATGTCGGCGAAACGTTTGCAGGGCTAACTCTGGATGCGGCACTACCTGTTGTGGAAAAACTGCGGGCACTTGCACCTCAGAACATACCATTGGCCCAATGGGCACTTCGGTGGTGCTTGGATCACGAGGAGGTTACAGTTGTGATTCCTGGCTCACGCCGACCGGAACAGATTAAAGAAAACGCAGCGGCAAGTGACCTTCAACGACTCTCGCCAAAAACCCACGCCGCGGTTTTCGAACTCTATTACGAATCTGTACGCGGCAACATTCGCGGTGTTTTTTAATTTTTAAACGGCATAAGAAAGCTGCACTTTAGGCGAAATGTTTTTGTTGGATACGGCACGGTAGCGATTATGTTGCGAGGCTTATGATGTGATCCAGTAGCGATTTAATTTTCTTGGTCT
>JAYVSE010000153.1:0-8871 GCA_043775635.1 Planctomycetaceae bacterium
TTCGCAGAATGCTGCGAATCCGCTACTGCGAAACGCCTAATGCCAAATTGCAATGCCACGCGAAGAAGATATTTACGAAGAACATGTCTTGGATCATTACGAAGATCCCTATCATCGCGGTGGGTTGCCAGCCGCAACCCATTCGCATGAAGCGGATAATCCATTGTGTGGTGATGTCGTTCATGTTGACTTGAAAATTGACGATGAAGGGCGTGTCAAAGAAGCATGGTTTGAAGGGGATGGTTGCGTCATCAGCCAGGCCTCGGCTTCCATGTTGATGGAAAAAATAGAAGGCTTATCGCTGGACGAGGTCAAGCAATTCTCTGCGGACGAAATGCTTCAACTGTTTGGTCCTACGTTGACCCCCAATCGGCAAAAGTGCTGTTTGTTGTCATGGCGAGTCGTGCAGTCTGCGTTGCATGCACCGTTAGAAATCGGTGATGCTAATCAGCACGAAAGCCCTGGCCATTTCAGCGGACCGAGCCTAAAAGAAGAATCTTGACTTATGACGGTTACCCAAACGACGTTGCTTCCAGTCGCCGCGATCCGCCGCGATTTCCCGATCCTAAGTCAAAAATCGGCCAGTGGCATGCCGCTTGTTTATCTGGACAATGCCGCCAGCACGCAGCATCCCCAGGTTGTGATTGACGCGATCTCGGATTGCTATCGGAACTATTATTCCAACGTTCATCGTGGCATTCATACGATGAGCGAAGCGTCGACGCATGCTTACGAGAAATCACGGGAGGTAGTGGCCGAATTCTTGAACGCACCGTCGCTTCGCGAAGTGATTTTTACGGCGGGAACCACGTCTGCGATCAACACTGTCGCGCGTTCTTGGGGTGATAGTTTTATCACGCAAGAGGACACGATTCTGCTTACGATTGCGGAGCACCACGCCAACATCGTTCCGTGGCAGCAGTTGGCGACTCGTACGGGCTGCAAGATTGTTTTTCTGCCGGTCGCAGACGACGGCACAATTTCTGACGATGTGGTTGTCGCTCATCTCGAGAAATATAAACCGAGATTGTTTGCGTTCGTCGCAATTAGCAACGTGCTTGGTACCGAGTTTCCGGTTCAGCGTTGGGTACAGCTCGCGCACGATGCGGGTGCCGTTGTGCTGGTCGATGCCGCACAAGCTGCCCCGCATATGCCGATTGATGTCAAATCATGGAACGCAGAATTTGTTGTCTTCAGCGGCCACAAAGTTTGTGGTCCCAGCGGTATCGGTGTACTCCATGGCAAAGAAGCATTGTTAGATGCAATGCCCCCGTTCCTGGGCGGTGGAGCAATGATTCATCGTGTTACTACGGAAGGTTTTGAACCGGCCCCGTTGCCGGAGAAATTCGAAGCGGGGACTCCACCGATCACCGAAGCCATAGGGCTTGCCGCCGCGATCAAGTACGTGCGGGCCATTGGGCTGGAAAAAATCCATGATCACGAAAAGCAGCTTGTTCGCCGGGCAGAGCAGTTACTGAGCGAGATTGAGGGGGTGCGGATGCTTGGGCCGACACTTGGGCAAGCTGATGGGGCACAACGATCAGGAATTCTGAGCTTTGTTGTTGAGCATGTTCACGCGCACGATGTCTCACAGTGGCTCGATACACGAGGCGTTGCCATTCGTGCCGGGCACCATTGTGCGATGCCACTTCACAAGCGATTTGGAGTCTCGGCAACCAGCCGCGCCAGCTTTTATTTTTATAACACGATGGAAGAAGTGGACGTTTTTGCGAACGCTGTGCACGAAGTTCGCGAAAAATTTGCCCGCACGGGTCGCAAGCGAACCCGCTAATTGCCCTTCGCTTCCTACCTGATTGTTCAAAGTCTTGTCCGTATCTGTCCGATAACACCGGTACGATTCGTAGAAAACGATTGACCGTCATCGGTTGACCTGACGGAAAATATTCCCTACGCTTCACAAACTGTGCAATCGGCGAGTTCAATAAACTTGCGGGTTGACATCAGGCGACGTGGCCAAGTGGCTAAGGCGATGGATTGCAAATCCATTATTCGTCGGTTCAAATCCGACCGTCGCCTCTGTTGGTGGATTGAAGATTTCTTTATAGCCGAACAGCGAATGTGTTACCCTTGGGTTGGTCCTGGGGCGCGGCGTTTTCCCGAAATTATCCAGTGCTGACTACTGGATTAACGGAGACGCGAGCATATGGCACGAACGCGAGCGGCTTTACTCGCCTTCATTCTTTTTTCCTCAGAGCTTCGTACAGGCCGGCTGGGCCAAGTAGAATTTGACGGAGCCCCTCTCGTACGGCTTCCGAGCCTAGCGCTTGGGTGCTCATTGTCCTATGCGCGTCCAGTGCCTCGATGATCGCGTTCATGATCGCAGTCTTCAGGTCCGGCGAGTTGGCAAACTGCTCCTTCTCGTTGTTCGACGCCTGCTTCACGAGTTTCTCGGACTCCAACAGCTTGCCTAAGATCACATTGTTGACGTAGACGAGTTTGTCGTTGTCAGTCAGCTCACCTATGAACAGTTCATTTACCTTGGCAATGATCTCGTTGAGGTATGCTTTTTCCTTTTCATGGACCATACCGCTTCCGGCCTCCGTCATCGGGTTCAGTTTCGGATACTCGCTATCCCCCAATTTCATCACTTGCTTGCCGCGATCCTTGAGATTGTGATGCGTGAGAGTGACCAACGATAAATCGACATCGTCTCGTTCGAGTCCGAACTTGAGCAGCCGCAACAAGTATTTGAAGAAAATCGCTCGTTTCTCGAAATCCGTATTCCCGTAGTCAAAAATCTGCGACAGGAACGTGTAAACCCGTTGGTAGGTCGCCATATCGGTGCGGAACAGAATCAACGAATCCATCTTGTCCTTAGCTACTACTGCCGATTTGTCGTTCTTTGCTTCGACTGCGGCTTTCATCGCGGTTTTGGCTTCATTGAATTGCGTCAACAGTCGCTTCGCCACTGGCTCCACCGCTGATTGCAGCTGGCTTTGCTTGGCGTTCGGGTTCAACTCAACCGTCACAACGCGTTCCACTTTAAAGGTGTCGTAGTAGCCGGTCGCATCCAGTTTGGAACGAAGCGCGAGAACGATGTCGGGATCCGTAGCATCGGACAGTTGAGCGGTCGTGTAATACGTTTTGAATGCGTTCAAAACCTCCTCAGGGTCGTTCACGAAATCAAGCACAAACGTTTTGTCTTTGTCTGGATGGTATCGATTGAGTCGCGATAGGGTCTGAACCGCCTAAATTCCTGCCAAACGCTTGTCGACGTACATTCCGCACAATAACGGTTGATCAAACCCAGTTTGGAACTTGTTCGCCACGAGAGGGATTTGATACTCGTCTCCTTTGAACGCCTCTCGGATGTCTCGCCCCTTGAGGTTCGGATTCAGAGCTTGGCTGGTCTCCTTGAATGGGTCCGGTCCAGATTCCTTGTCATCCACTTCGCCGGAAAACGCTACTAAGGTTCGCAGTGCGTAGCCCTTGCTCTTGATGTACTTGTCAATCGCCAACTGCCATCGGACGGCTTCCAGACGACTGCTCACAACCACCAATGCCTTGGCTTTTCCTCCGAGCAACGGAGCCACCCTTTCGCGAAAGTGTTCGACGACAATTTGAACCTTTTGCGAGATGTTGTACGGATGCAGTCGAACCCAGCCCATGAGTCCCTTCATCGCGGCGCTGCGTTCGACCTGTTTGTCATCGAGTTCCTTGAGCGGCAATGCGCTAGCAGCCGGTGTCGTCGCATCATGTAACCGGCGGCTCGCGCCTTGCCGCTCACTTACTTGCCGCTGTCCAACTAGAGTTGACAACGTTACATCGACCAAATACGCTCGCTTAATCATTTGGTCAATGTTTTTCAGGGATGAGTTGCACTTTTGGCGAACGACAGGTTCAATGGCGTACCAGATCAAAAACTTAAGGTTGATGCGAGCGTTCATTCTTAGTCTGTTCGTTATCGCAAACGTCGTGGTTACTTCTTTGGTGGCTCAGGACGACGCCCAATTAGATCCATCGCTGCCATATCAGGCAGAACGTCTGAGTCCGGTGGTCTACGATGTCGATTTTACCGTTGTCGTGACTCCGCCATATAAAACAAAACAGCTACGCGTCTGGCTACCGATCCCAACAAGCGATGCGGCTCAAGAAGTTACCGATAGCAAGCTTTCTTCGTTCCCGATGGCGATTGAACCGCAAGTCGCGAGCGAACCGATCTATGGAAACCGGTTTGCTTATTTTGAATTTGATTCGCCACAGGGTGCTCAATTAGTCCACCACCGATTCCGAATCAAAGTCTGGGAGTTAAGGTGGCACGTTGACCCTGCGAAAGTTGTTTCTGTGAATCGTTGGCCAGCAAGCTTCGATCATTATCGGCGCGGTGATAGGCAGTCTGTTGTGGTGGACGAAAGGTTTCGCAAACGGTTGAATGAGATCGTCCCACAACCAAGCGGCACAACAAGAAGTCTGAAAGCTGTGATGTCCTGGGTTCAAGACCATTTTGAGTATGATCACCACGATGCTTCCTTGCGAGCGAGTGCCGAACATGCGCTCGAAAAATCTCGCGGGCATTGCAGTGACTACCACAGCTTCTGTGCCTCACTAGGCCGAGTGCTTGGCATTCCAACACGAGTGACTTATGGCATTAACGCCTTTCCGAAGAACTCGCCGTCACATTGCAAACTGGAGGCCTTTCTGCCGCCCTATGGTTGGGTGAGCTTCGATGTTTCGGAAACGCAAAAGCTGGTTGCGGCGATTCAGAAGGATACCAACATGGATGATGCAAAACGTAGGATAATGATCGCAAAGGCGCAGGAGCGCTTGAACAGCGGCTTCCGTGACAACACATGGTTCCTACAAACCCGAGGTACGGATTATGACCTTGTTCCTGCAGCGACTAAACCTGTGCCGGTGGTAAGGACCGCCTACATTGAAGCCGACGGAGTTCCTTTACCGGAACCGGACCCGGCTGATAAAAACCAGCAAGCATTCTCGTGGATGACCGTTCATGAGTATCGTGCAGATCGAAACGTCGCCTATCCATTCTCGGATTCAAGCACGTTAGAGTAATTTCAAAACTCGTTCGCTGGCTATCGCCAGAGTCGTTTTCTGGTGATGATCATTGGCTCCTCCCAGGCAAGCTGGGTGATGGCCAAAGGTCCTTTTGAAGATGTTGGGCATAAAAAGGCTGGAAGTGTTGGAAGCCTATCCTACGAACTGAAAATAAAAATCTCAAGTTTTTCATTTCGCGTGCCACGGTTTGATGGTTAGAGTTCCGAGTCTGGAAGCTATGCCGTCTGCGTGGAGATATCCGCTGACGAAAACCTCTACGACAAGTCCGATCCTGCCGATTTTTCTGAATGGTCCAGCCGCTGGTTCATTCTTTCTTGGCGCTGGTTTCAGCGTCACTGCGTCAACTCAACATTCCGGTGCGAAGTCGTTGTATGAGTAACGAAGATACTGAACTGCTCAAAGAATTCGCAGTCGAATCACAGGAACATCTGGCTGACATTGAGAATCAGCTTCTGACGCTTGAGTCCCAAGGCGACAACATGGACGTCGCCCTGGTTAATACCGTCTTTCGAGCGATTCACTCGATAAAAGGTGCAGCCGGATTCATGGGGCTCGATACCCTCGGTGGCCTTGCGCACCGAGCGGAAGAAGTTTTGAATCGCCTCCGCAACAAAGAACTCAAGCCAACGTCAGTCGTTATCAATACCCTGCTGAAAGCGGCTGACCGACTCAAGGACCTGATCGATCAGATTGAAACATCCAACGAAGCTGACGTTTCGAGTCACTTGGTTGCACTTGAATTGATTCTGTCGGGTGAAGAAGCCGCGATACCAGGTCCGGCCGTGGTTGCCACGGCCGATGAACCTACGCCAATTAGCGGTATCTCATCGGAAGCTCTGCACGAGTTCCTCATTGAAAGCTTCGATAATCTGGAGCAGGCAGAGCGCGACCTGCTGGCACTAGAGCGTCAGCCCGAAGCAGAATCCGTCATCAATAGCGTCTTTCGCAGCGTTCACACCATCAAAGGCTCCTCTAGATTTCTTGGTTATACGAAACTTGAAAGGCTCACGCATGTTGCCGAGAATCTGTTGGGAAGCGTCCGCGCGGGGGACTTTGCGTTTGACGGGTCGGTCAGCGAACGATTGTTCACGACCATTGATGCCGTCCGCAAGATGCTCCAATCCATCGAATCCGAAGGGACTGAAGGCGTCGATGATTGTGCGGAACTGATCGCAAATCTTGAGGCGTTTCAGGCACAGAAGCTCACCGGCGAAGTTTCCAAAACAGCCAAGAAGCCAAAATCAACGAAGAAGGCTCCTGCCGCTAAGAACGCAGCACCAACGAGTGTTGCATCGCCGACAGCAAAACCTGTTGCGACCGCAAGTTCCTCGGTGGCCGCGAAACCACAACCTGCTACCGTCGTTAAGGAACCGTCCCGAAATAATTTCCCGATTTCGATCGTAGCGGAAGAGCGCAAGCTCTCCGGTTCCTCGATACCGGACGGCTCGCGCCGTTCCGCTAAAAGCGAATTTTGTATCGGGACTGTTACTAAGGAAGTTGCACTAGCGCCCGCGCCCGTCGCTGCACAAACGCCGGTAGCCGCACCAAAACCACCGAACAATACACTGCCAAGCAATGGCGGAGAGTCCTCAGCAGCGGATAGCACGATTCGCGTTGACGTCGCGTTGCTCGACAAGTTGATGACCCGCGTTGGCGAGCTTGTGTTAGCACGCAATCAGATTCTCCAGTTCAACAGTACCATCAATGATAACGCACTTCATGGTGCGACACAGCGATTGAATCTAATCACGACTGAACTGCAAGAAGGAGTGATGAAGACCCGGATGCAGCCAATCGGTACCGTCTGGAGTAAGTTCCCAAGATTGGTCCGAGACCTAGCCACCATCTGTGAAAAGGAAGTTCGCATTGAAATGGAAGGCAAGGAAACGGAACTTGATAAGACGATTATTGAAGCGATCAAAGACCCGTTGACCCACTTGGTTCGCAATACCGTTGACCACGGGATTGAGCGCTCCGAAGTGCGAGTTCAAAACGGCAAGCCAGCCGAAGGTTGCTTGACACTGCGGGCTTATCATGAGGGCGGCCAGGTCAACATCGAAATTTGTGACGATGGTGCCGGTTTGAATCTTGATCGCATCAAAGCCAAGGCGATTGAACGTGGGCTCATGACCCAGGAGCAAGTATCGCGCATGGCCGATCGCGATGTCGGCAATTTAATCTTTCTGCCAGGATTCTCGACTGCCGAAAAAGTATCCAATGTGTCCGGTCGCGGCGTCGGCATGGACGTTGTCAAAACGAACATTGAAAAAATCGGTGGGACCGTCGACCTGCAAAGCAAGATGGGGCATGGAACGACCATTAAAATCAAGATCCCGTTAACGTTAGCAATTATCCCGGCGTTGATTGTCACAAGCGACAGTGACCGTTATGCAATTCCTCAAGTTAACCTGTTGGAGTTGGTGAGGCTCGAAGGAGATCAAACTCGCAAGAGCATCGAGTGGATCCAGGGAGCACCTGTCTATCGACTTCGTGGGCGCCTCTCGCCGCTTGTATACTTGCGCCATGAACTCGGCATGCCCGAGGCGATCATGAGCGCCGAAGATGCTGTAGTTAACATCGTCGTACTCCGTGCAGATGACCGTCAATTCGGACTTGTCGTTGACCGAATCAATGACTCCGAAGAAATCGTAGTCAAGCCGCTCAGCAAGCAACTGAAAAGCGTTTCTGTTTACTCGGGAACGACAATCATGGGTGACGGTCGCGTCGCCTTGATTTTGGATGTCATGGGCCTAGCCCATTCAGCCAACGTGATCTCGGGTGTACGTGACCGTTCTGTAATGGATTCGTCAGATCGAAACAATAGCAACAAGTCCAAACTACAGACGCTGCTGGTTCTGGGCGTCGGCCCAAACCGTCGATTCGCGCTACCGATCGATCAAGTAACGCGACTAGAAAAGCTCGCGGTCAGCGATATCGAACAAGCGGATCATCAGGAAGTCGTGCAATATCGTGGTGAGATTCTGCCACTCATACGGCTATCGGAAACATTAGGCGTCGCGTCACAACTCATCGACGAAAACTTGATGGATGTTGTCGTCTACACCGAGGCCGGTCGCAGTGTTGGTCTGGTCGTGGACCAGATCGTTGACATCGTCGAAACCGAGCTCGTCAATACTCGACCTGCGCATCGCGCAGGACTGATTCAGTCCGCGGTGATCCAAGGTCACGTTACCGACTTGCTTGATTTGCCAGCAGTCATTCGCATGGTCGACCCATCGTTCTTTCAAGACCAAGTTACCGTCTAACGAGTTATTTTCATAATGATTGCAACACGACAACTCTGCACATTCTCACTGGATGGGCACCTGTTCGGTGTCGACGCCCAAACGGTCCAAGAAGTCATTCGTTATCAAGAGATGACGCGTGTACCGAACGCTCCACCAGCCGTGCGCGGACTAATCAATCTGCGGAAAAAGAAAGGGGAAAAAGAAAGGAAAAAGAAAGGGACACGCACAAAATCAAATTACGCCGAGGCTATTTTCCCACTGCGACAACACTACCTACTCGACTTTTCAATTAGGAATCAAGCCGACTGAACCAATCGCTTGCGTCAATTACGCGAATTTCGACGCTTGCTTTACCCACCCGCGCAGCGTTGAACCGATTTCCAATCGCGAGATGAAAATGAACCGTCTGAAAGACGGCTAACCTGCCGCTGCCAGCGGATTGCCGGGAGCTTGTATCCAGCCAACACCACGACGAGTCGCTTCCTCGGCAAGATGCTCTGCCGTCCCAGCGGCACGCTTAAATACTTTGCCGAACTTCGTTACCAAGTCGCACCAGCCCGGTGCGTCCAATCCGATCCTGGTCAGG
>JAYVSE010000154.1:0-6001 GCA_043775635.1 Planctomycetaceae bacterium
CGCGCCATGCGGAGTGCCTACAGTTGTCGGTGACCACTCGCCATCTTCGGACACTCCAGCCCTGAGCCATTTCTTCAGGAGCCGCAACATCCTCGGATCGGCGATTCGATTGGACTGCGTCGAGGACGAAATCCATAACTGAACTTAGTATCTTCCTTGGTGGTTGACCTACTTTTATACTTTGCTCGTCATCGCTGGCCAATTGTTGAGATAGATTCAAGCAGGCGAAATACTCGGCAAGCAGGAGCAATTCGACGGTTTCAGCTTCGCTTGTCATAATATCGCACCAGCGGTTTGCCATGCCGATTAGTGCGTTATGAGATTTATATTCCAGTTCTTCTAGTTGCTGTTTGGCGTAGTTTTCACATTGCGCCCACGTCATTAAATCGGTGTCAATTGACGCGACTTTGTGATACCTACCGGCGTCGATGTCTACCTGCGTTTCCGGATCATACGTCAATCTGGCGCTTACAAACCGTGCTTTGATTTTGTCCGACATTATCAGAATCCCTATGTTTGTTTGAAGTCACTGCCATCCATCGTCATCGGCATAGGGACCGGTGACGATGGACAACACGGCGGGAGCTACCCGCCTGGCGACTGATTGCAGTTTACAGTTTTGGTGCGGCCTTGGCAGCTTCGATGGCCTTGGCTTCGGATTGTTTGGCGTAATGTTGGGTCATCGAAGCTTGACTGTTCCCAGCGAACGCCTGCGCGGCTTCAATGCCGATTACATCACGAACAATCGTTAGCGACAGGTGCCGAATTTGGTACGGATGCCATTGTTCTACACCCGCTCGTTTCGCGGCTCGTTGGATTGATTGCCGGTAACTTGTCGCTGTATATCGCATTCCCGGCTTCTTGCGTGGATTCTCTGACGCCCTTGAACGTTGCGATGGCTGAACCTTCGTTTTGCGTTCCGATCGCTTCTGAGCGTGCCACCATGCCACCGATTCCATTGGTGAAAAGCAGTACGATTCGGGACTTCGATTTAAGTAGTCAGTGATCGCATCGCGAGCATCGGTGAGTAACGGAACCACCCGTAGCTTGCCTTTCTTCGCCGTCTTGTGCTCGACAATTCGATAAATCCACGTTTCGCCTGTTCGGTCGATATCCATGGGCCGTAGACGACACAATTCATCTGGCCTCATTCCGCCATCGATCCATCGTTGCCGTTGTTCTTGCAGCGCCAGCGGGCCGTACTCATCCGCTTTCCGATGGTCTTCTTGTTGGTCCAAATCGTCGCATAGATTAGTCATCCGATACGTTTCCGCCTGGTTATTGGCGTACCGTTTTTTGATGTGTTCGCGACATAGTGCGGTAACATGCTTTACCAATTTCGGTTGCTTCGTTTGATCGACGACAGGTGCCGACATTCCAAGCAGGAACGCGGCTCGCTCATCAAGAGAGGCAACATCGAAGCCATCCGGTAGCGTTAGTCCGTTGGCTTGGTAAATGCCGATCAATACGGCATATCTAGCGATCGATTCGGGTGAATCGTGTTTGCCAAGGTAGATCGTTTGTCCGCCGATTTGGACAACGCTTTGACCGCTGAGATGATACTGCCTAGCGGGTGCCAGTGCTTTTGGACGTGCCATTTTGCTACCTCGTTTTGTCTTCCAATTCGGAGTTGTTCCGTATTGGAATCAGGTTTTAACGAGGCCGCACGTCAAATTGACGGTAACGATTTTCGCGTTCCAGCCGGTAAATTACGGTGTTTTTTGCAATACGCCCGGCGGGGTTCGAACCCACAACCTCTGCCTTCGGAGGGCAGCGCGCTATCCAATTGTGCCACGGGCGCGTAATGCATTTGCGAAGTCATCTTAACGAAACAATGAAGAATTGGCGAGTCGTTTGCTATTCGTAGAAAGTTTTTCGTTGGGCGGTTTGTAGGATAGCTCACGGAACCGTTCGTGTCACACCAAGACGTTAAGCAGCGTGCCGTTTTTTATTGTCATCTTTCGCTCCGCGAATGAGCGGAAGAACGCTGCTTTCGCGGAGCGAAAGGCAACACTTATTTGCCGCACGTTGCAAAGAGTTGACGCATTTGTTGTTGCGAATCGAGCTGACGAACTTGGTGGAACGATCTGCTTTCTGTCTAATGCTTCAGCCAGAACGATTTTTGAATTTTGAATTTTGAGTCCCATCGCAGATCATGATGAAAATACTAGTTGTGGACGATGAACCCGCAGCGCGTTATGCATTGGCGAAGACGCTGCGCGCGTCCGACCGAATGATCTTCGAGGCCGAGGATGGAGAAGCGGCTTTGGCGATGCTGATCGAACACGCACCCGACCTTGTGTTTCTTGATTTGAATATGCCAAGGAAAGACGGGCTGAATGTGCTGCTGGATCTAGCTCAGCAACAACTTGCCGTAACGCCAGAGATCATCATCGTAACCGCCAACGATTCCATTCATAGCGCGGTCGAATGCATTCGACGAGGAGCTACCGATTTTCTTGCCAAACCATACGATATTGAACATGTACGCTCCATTGCCAATCGAACAGAAAAGCGTGTTCGATTGGAACAGCAGGTCGCGATGCTTGAAGATGATTTGCAATGCGGAAAGAAGGATGGGGCGATCATCGGAAGCAGTCGAGCGATGCGTAAACTTCTTGAGCAGATTAGTCGAGCGGCAAAGGTAACATTGCCAGTCTTGATTCGAGGAGAAAGCGGCACGGGCAAGGAACTGGTTGCTAAAGAATTGCATTTGCAAAGCGATCGCAAGCAGGGGCCGTTCGTTGCGGTCAATACGGCGGCGATATCTGCCTCACTGATTGAGAGCGAACTATTTGGACACGTGAAAGGGGCATTCACGGGTGCCGAACGATCGCGTGAAGGCGTCTTTCGTCAAGCGGATGGCGGCACGCTTTTCCTGGACGAGATCGGCGATATGCCAGCAGCCGTTCAAACCCGCTTGCTGCGAGTGCTTCAGGAAGGCGTTGTTCAGCCGGTGGGAACGGAACAAAATATTAAGGTTGATGTTCGAGTCGTCAGCGCTACACACCAAGACCTAGAAGCCGCGATTGACGAAAAGATGTTTCGTCAAGATTTGTACTATCGACTTCGCGGAATCGAGTTGCAATTGCCTCCGCTGCGAAGTCGCCAGGAAGACATCTTGTTGCTTGCCAATGGCTTTCTAGGCGTTGACCATTCGCTCGATCGCAGCGCGATTGCTGCGCTCATTGACCACACATGGCCGGGGAATGTTCGCGAGCTGAAGCAACGGATTGAGTCGGCAGCGGCAATGTCGACGAAGGAACAAATCTCAGCGATCGACCTTGGGTTGGCCTCGATCGCAAAACAGAACCATGAGCCCACCTTTGCTTTTCAAGACTACTTGGACCTGCCATTGACCGCAGGGCGGGATCGTGTCGTTGAAGAATTCGAACAAGCTTCCATCGAGCACTCGCTTCGCGCTGAAAATGGCAACATTAGCGCTGCCGCTCGACGTTTGGGAATTCATCGACAAAGCCTGCAACAAAAGATTGCCAAACTTGGGATTTGTCTCTAATCGGCATTTCATTGCTTAAGTACTATTGACGTTCTTCTCTCTCCAACCATCCATCACTGACAAATCTGTAATGACTTCAGGAACTGCTGGGCAACGACTACTCTGGACGGTTGCCTTGACCGCTTATTTTACGATTAGCTTGACGGCGCAGGAACGGTCGAAATTCGGTAACGCAGAAACCTATTTCTTAGTTGGCGACGCGCTCGGCAAAGGGATGATTCAGTTACTGACAGATGCCAAGACACCGCTGTCGATTGATTCCATTTTCTTGGACAAGCAATTTGCGGTGGAACCGTTCAAGGGCCGTTGGCAGAGTGATAGTCAGGGTTTTGAGCTGATTAAGAAAGCTGTTGATAAAGAGATAACGTCGATTGTTCGCATCGGCCTAGATCATTTGAAAACGGAGGAAGTTCTGGTGCCAAGCGATTGGATGAAGCCAACGCCGGCAGACAAACCGCTTGTTATTGATGCCTACGAATGGTCCACAGATCGTTCGAAGATTTTGATTTTCACGAATACAAAGCGAGTCTGGAGACTCAATACGCGAGGTGACTATTGGGTTTTGGACCTACCATCCAAACGGCTTTCGAAAATCGGAGGCGACTCGCCTGAATCATCCTTGATGTTTGCCAAGTTTTCGCCCGACGGTAATAATGTGGCTTACGTTCGGGACCGCGATATCTACATTCAGGATCTCCTCGACCAGAAAATCACGCGGCTCACGACTGCGGATTCGCCAACCAAGATCAATGGCACTTTCGATTGGGTCTACGAGGAAGAATTTTCGCTTCATGACGGCTTCCGTTTCAGCCCCGATGGAAAGCGGATTGCATTTTGGGAAATCGATGGTTCAGAAATTGAGTTATTTCCACTCGTTGACAATACCTCAACACTGTATCCGAAGATTCAGTTCATCCCGTATCCAAAAGTCGGTACTACCAATCCCGGTGCGCGGATTGGTACCATCGAGCTGGAGAGTTCCGCAATCACTTGGATGCAAATTCCCGGCGATGTTCGTAACAACTATCTGCCACGCATGAAATGGATTGACGATAAACAGTTGGCGATTCAGCAATTGAATCGCACGCAAAATCATTTGCAGTTGTATGTTGCAGACGCGATGTCAGGAGATGCGGAACTGATTTTCACCGAACGAGATGCAGACTGGATCGATGTTCGCGACGAGCTGATCTGGTTGAAGGACAAGACGCAGTTCGTTTGGCTCAGCGAACGAACCGGTTGGCAGCATATCTATTTAGTTTCCCGCGATGGAAAAACCGTTAAGGCGGTCACTTCTGGCGATTTTGATGTGATCGATGTATTGGGGATCGATGAACCAGCGGAGTTGGTTTACTTTTACGCGTCTCCGAATACCGGCACGCAAAAGTATCTCTATCGAGTTAAATTGGATGGAAGCGAGTTAGCGAGAGTCACGCCTCAGGATCAACCGGGAACTCACGTTTATATTTTGTCACCCGATAGCAAGCGGGCACTCGTGACTTCGTCTCAATTTAGCGTTCCTCCCGTTACTCGCGTGGTCCAACTCAGTGACCACGCTGTCAATTTGGTTGTCGAGCCGAACAATCACCTGCGCAGCAAGCTCGCAGCCGTTCAACTTTCAGACCATGAGTTTTTTCAAGTAGACATTGGCGAAGGCGTTGCGTTAGACGCGTGGTGCATTCTGCCTCCCCATTTTGACGCTAAGAAAAAGTATCCGTTACTCGTTTATGTGTACGGCGAGCCAGCCGGTCAAACGGTACTTGATCAATGGGCGGGGGAGCGCGGGCTTTGGCATCACATGCTTGCTCAACAGGGATTTGTCGTCATGAGTTTTGACAATCGTGGTACCCCTAGTCCACGCGGGCGCGAATGGCGCAAGAGCGTATACCGGCAAATTGGAATCCTGGCTGCCGCAGACCAAGCCGCTGCATTGCAATCAGTCCTCGCCTCACGCCCCTATTTAGATCCCAGTCGAGTTGGCGTCTGGGGTTGGAGCGGAGGTGGCTCAATGACGCTAAACGCGATGTTTCGCTATCCAGAGCTCTATACGTCAGGGGTTTCCATTGCACCGGTTCCCAATCAACTGTACTACGACACGATTTATCAAGAGCGATACATGGGACTGCCTGCTGACAACGCTGACGGCTATCGACTCGGTTCACCGATCACGTTCGCGCATCAATTACGAGGCGATCTGTTGTTGATTCATGGTACCGGCGATGACAATTGCCATTACCAAACCAGCGAATTGTTGATCAACGAATTAATCAAACACAATAAAAAGTTCTCCATGTTTGCCTATCCCAATCGGTCGCACGCGATTCGCGAGGGAGCGAATACGACGCGGCATCTCCATCAGATGATTACCGACCATTTTCATCGCACACTGGCTCCGTAACCTCAACTGCCAAGTAATGATCGAGCGGTAAATATGTGTCGCCTTTCGCTCCGCGAAAGGCGCGTTTCTTCGCTCTTTCGCGGAGC
>JAYVSE010000155.1:0-6174 GCA_043775635.1 Planctomycetaceae bacterium
TTAGTTGTGTTTTGAATTTTAGCGTGCAAATGATAACCCGAATGCGTAAGCGAGGGATGGCAGTGATCCCTCGCTTACGCAGCGGGTTACTAAATCAACGGCCCGCGAGCGGTCTGTTGATTTAATTGTGTTTTGAATTTTAGCGTGCCAATGATAACCCGAATGCGTAAGCGAGGGATGGCAGTGATCCCTCGCTTACGCAGCGGGTTACTAAATCAACGGCCCGCTAGCGTCGGGCGCTACGGCAGGACGCCTACCGTTGACGGCCCGTGGCTAGCGCCAACGGCTCACTAAAATGATGAAATTCACGAAACCAACAGCCCGCGAGCCGTCCGGTATCGAGGAACCGGAGAGCTTGCGCTCTTCCGCTACAATTAAAAGCGGGAAGTTATTTCGAGCCTGTTACTTAGCACTGTTCCTACGCACCCCAACAACCGTTTTCCCAAGTCGAGTCCCACCATGATGCCCAGCGATGAACCTGCCACCAAGTCATCGGCCGCTGCCCCTTCGATGCCAGTGGCGGTGAAGGTCGAAAAGACGTTCGGCCTGCCCGCGATTGGTTTTTGCATGACGCAAGGTGAAGCTAAGACAACGTTGTTTGTGGGCATGTCTGACTTCGCGATCCATCGCATCGATCTGGCGGCGGAAAAGATCGAAGCCGTTCCGATCTCACAAGAACGTCATAACAGTTATGTCACAGGCTTGGTCCGCGCCAGCGACAAACTCGTTTCCGGCGGTTACGACGGTGCGCTGATTTGGTGGGACTTGGCCAGTGGCGGAGTCATTCGGCGAGTCGAATCGGCTCATTCCAAGTGGGTTCGGATGTTGGCCGTATCGCCTGATGCAAGCCGCATCGCCAGCGTCGCGGATGATATGACGACGCGATTATGGGATGCCGCCAGCGGTGATTTGATCGCGACCTGGGGCGACTATGAAACCAAGACGCCGCATGGTTTTCCGTCGATGCTGTATGCCGTCGCCTTTTCACCTGATGGTCGCTGGTTGGCCACGGGAAACAAAACGGGGATTGTGCTGGTACGAGCGGTGGCGACTGGCGAGATCGCGGCGCGAATCGAAACGCCGGTCATGTATACCTGGGACCCCAAGGCGAGACGCCATTCCATCGGTGGCATCCGATCAATCGCCTTCTCAAACGATTCGTCGATGTTAGCCGTCGGAGGCATGGGCCAAGTCGGCAACATTGATCACCTAGAAGGATCTTCACGCGTCGAAGTTTTCCGTTGGCAAGACAACGTGCGATTGTATGAGATCGAAGACAATAAGTTGAAAGGATTGGTGGAAGCGTTGCGCTTCGGCCCTGGCGACGCATGGCTAGCAGCGGCCGGCGGCGACAATTCTGGGTTTGTCACGATTTATCGCATGGACGATGGCAAGCTTGCCGCACAAGAAAAAGTCGGCAGCCACGTTCACGATTTTGTCTTCGGTGACTCGCCCGACACACTTTATGTGGTCGATCACAATCTTGCGGCGATTGTTAAACTTGGATGAGACCGAAGTGACCATCGGTGTTGTGTCCGCGATGCGTAGGCTGCTTGGATAGTGTTAGACGTGGGCCGAGGAACACTCTTTGGCTTTGGCTGCATTGAGTTCGATGAATAGTTTCCACTGACCCGGAACATCGGCTACTGCGCGCCGCGATTTACGGTTTTGGAAAATCGTTTTTGTTGAATTGAGCGGCCTTACGTTCAACCCAACTTACGAACTCTAGAATCGGTTGTTGCAGAAAACCAAGCGAACGTCCCCTGATTGGCAAGCTGGTGAATCTTTGGTAATGTTTGCCCATCTAAGGCAATCTTTTTCGACTGGAGACCGTCGTGAACAAGCTTAGCGACTTCATGAAAATCGCTGATGCGGCAGAGTATCTCGGTGTTTCCCCAAACACACTCAGGAACTGGGAAACGGCTGGCAAAATCCTCGCGCATCGGCACCCCGTGAACGGCTACCGGCTCTTCAAAAAGGAAGAGCTGGACGAGCTGCTGAATCGAGCTGAGCAACCCAGTTCGACGGCAGAGTCAGCCCGATCCAAACCGCGTTAATTCCCTTTGTTTCCGCCCAAATGTGAGAGATTCGACTCGACTTCAATGGACACGTGCATGAGCAAAACCAAGTTCGCGCTTTCGTTTACTGCGGGAGGACTTCTATACAACGAGTCAATCGTTGTTGCCGAAGCCCTTTTGAGGAACGATCACGACTGGAATGCGACGCTGGCCGAAGTTGAAGACAAGAATTTTCTTCAAGCCCGAACGCCGAGTACGGGAAAACGAAAGCTACATGAAATCTCCCAACGATTGAAGTGCCTGACAGCGGATCAATTGGCACTGCTGGTTGATGGAACGCGGTCGGAACAGAAGCTCATCCTGTGGTTAGCATGCTGCCTCAAATATCCGCTTCTCGCTGAATTGGCACGCGATTGTGTACGTGCCAAATTCCTACAGCTCGACTACGCGATTGATGCGGTCGATGTTGCGAAGTTCATCGAATCGCAAACTTTGTGGCACGAAGAATTGGAGGAGCTAACCCCATCAACACTAACAAAACTTCAGACAGTCATGCTTCGAATGCTCAGAGAATCCGAGTTGGTTTCGGACAACGGAATCATTTCATTTCCTCTAGTCTCTGGTCGATTCATTCAAGTTCTCCAGCGTGACTCAGCCAGCCATCTTCTATTCTTCCCGCTTGTTATTGAGAAGGGAGGATTGAACTAGTATGGCCAGCGATCTGCAAAAAGCCCCTATCGCCACTCGCTTCGATCACTTGCTCAACGTGATCAGCAGCCAACGATTCCTCCGCATGGAAGGGATTGGAAAGGAAGTGCCGTTCTTTGTGGTTCCTTACTGCCCGACAGAGCATTTGGAAATCGAAGCCATTCGCGGGCAACTCATTAACAAGCTTCGCCACAAAGGCATTCGGATTCTTGAGGTCAATCTTTATGACCTCAGTAAGGAGCTGATGGATGTGGAAGGAGACTGGCAGTATTGGATAGATAACGAGTCGACCATTTCCAAGGAGGAGCTCGAAAAGGCCTTCATGAACCTGACCGATGCCGAAACGAAGCTCGCGCCAGCGATCGCGGACAAGATCCGTGGCTCCGAATTTGATGTGCTGTTCTTGTCCGGCGTCGGAGAAGTGTTCCCCTACATCCGATCGCACACCGTGCTGAACAACCTACAAAGCGTCGCCAAATCTCATCCTATGGTGATGTTCTTTCCTGGCGACTACTCGCACTCGCTCGAGGAGGGCGCATCGCTGGATCTATTCGGCCGCCTTCATGACGACAAATACTATCGCGCCTTCAACATTTTTGATCGCGAAACCTGAGAGGATTTTCGATTCGGGATTTTGGATTTTCGATTGAATACAAAATCCAAAATTGACAATCCAAAATCGAGAGTTGCACATCAGCCAATCCAAAATCCAAAATCGTAAATCAAAAATCAAAAATCATGATGCTCCGCAAAATATTTGAGTTTCAGATTGATCGGCCGATCGAAGGCGTCATCAAGGCAGACGATGAAGGGAGCCTCCGGACTGAAGTTGAAGAGTACGTCATCACAGATGAGCTTGGGGACAGACTAGACGACTTCCTCGACGCGTACATCAAGTATGAAAATGCGAACGGAGTCTGGATTTCGGGCTTCTTCGGCTCGGGAAAATCGCACTTGCTCAAGATGGTGGCCATGCTGCTGGCGGGCCGCGATTTTGACGGGCTCAATGTCAGCGAAGTCTTTCAACGAAAATGCGAGAAGAAGAACAAGCTTCTCGCCGCCAAGATCGCCAAGGCTGTGGCAATCCCGTCGGAAAGCATCCTGTTCAACATTGACCAGAAGGCCGATGTGATCAGCAAGAAGGACGTCGATGCGTTGCTCGCCGTCTTCGTCAAAGTCTTCGACGAAAAGTGCGGCTACTATGGCAAACAGGGCTACATCGCCCACTTCGAGCGGCAACTTGACGAAGACGGTCTACTCGACAAGTTCAAAGTGGCTTTCGAGAAACACGCTGGCATGTCTTGGGAAAGTGGTCGCGAGCGTGTGATCCGCGTCGGCAGCAGCATCGATAAAGCCTACAACGAAGTGACTGGCGAGACCGTCACGGAGGTCATTAACAAACATCGCGACGACTATAAGCTCTCCATCGAAGACTTCGCCGAACAAGTTAAACGTTACGTCGACCGCAAAGGCAAAGACTTCCGTCTGAACTTCTTCGTCGATGAGGTGGGGCAGTACATCGCCAAGAACGACAAGCTACTGGTCAACCTGCAAACGATTGCGGAAAGCCTCGCAACCAAATGCCGTGGTCGAGCTTGGATTCTTGTCACAGCCCAAGAAGAAATGACAACCGTCATCGGCGAGATGTCATCGGAGCAAGGCGATGGATTCTCGAAAATTCAAGCACGCTTCGCCAATCGTATGAAGCTGACGAGCACAAACGTTGCTGAGGTCATTCAGAAGCGACTGCTGGCCAAGACCGAGGAGGGCGTCAAAGCGCTCCTTCCCGTCTATCAACGGGAGTCAGGAAACTTTCGCACACTCTTCGATTTCTCCGAAGGACAGAAATACCGCAACATTCAGGACGAAGACCACTTCTGCAACTGCTACCCGTTCATTCCCTATCAATTCGAGTTGTTCCAGTTGGCCATCCGTGGCCTGTCCGTTCACAACGCCTTCGAAGGAAAACACAGCAGCGTTGGCGAGCGATCGATGCTAGGGGTCTTTCAAGAAGTGGCTATCCAGATCGCTGATAGCACCATTGGCGAGCTCGCCACCTTCGATCTTATGTACAAGGGCATCAGCTCGACACTCAAGAGTCACCTCTTGTCCGTTCGCGCTGCCGAACGCAATCTCGACAACGAACTTGCCGTTCGGCTTCTCAAGGCGTTGTTGCTCGTCAAATACGTCAAGGAGTTCAAGGCATCGGTTCCGAATCTCTGCGTCCTGATGATCAGCCGATTCGATCAAGACTTGACCCAGCTACGCAAAGACGTCGAAGAAGCACTGAGCCTGCTCGAGAACCAAATCTACGTCCAACGCAACGGCGAGTACTACGAGTTCTTGACCGACGAAGAAAAGGATGTTGAGCAAGAGATCAAGAACACCGAAGTGGACGCTTCCGAAGTTGCCGACGAACTCCACAAGATCATCTTCGATAACGTTCTGAAGACCAAGAAGCTGCGATACGACCCCAACAAACGAGACTTCTCCTTCACTCGACGGTTGGACGACAAGATCTACGGACGCGAGCACGAACTTGGTGTGCATGTCCTCAGCCCATTCCATGAGCACTCCGGAAATCCCGAACATGTCCGTATGACCTACATGGGGCGATCCGAGCTGACAGTACTATTGCCACCGGACGATCGCCTCATCCGTGACATCACACTGATGAAGCAAACGGCCAAGTATGTCGGAATCAACTATGCCACTGCCAAAAAAGCTAACGTCAAACAAATCATCGGCAATAAGAACGAGAGCAACCGCCTGCTGCAGGTGCAGATCGTTGAGCTAGTCAAACGCTTGATGGGTAAAGCTCAAATGTTCGTCGCTGGGTCGTTGGTTGAAAGCACTAAGGAAGATCCAAACATGCGGGTCCACGACGGCTTTGAGAAGCTTGTCGAGCAAACCTACACCAACCTGCCGATGCTACGAGGAGTTGCGTTCACCGAAGCGCAAATTGACCAATGTCTAAACGAGTCGAGTGACGGGCTGTTCGGCAACGACGCAGCTACAATCACTGAGCCAGAAACGGAAATGCTCGGCTCCATCAGTCGCAACGTGGCCAAGGGTATTCGTCCGACCATGAAAATGTTGGTCGACGATTTCGAGAAACGACCGTTTGGTTGGCCGCTGCCAGCGATTCAGTGCGTACTAGCCAAACTGGTGGCTCGTGGCAAAGTAGAGGTTCGCTGTGACGGTGAACTGCTCGAAGATGCTGCTCTGGCTTCCTCGCTTAAGAACACTCAGAAGCATGGCAACATGGTTCTCGAACCCCAGATCGAGTTCGGTGCCGGAGCCGTTCGCAAGCTGAAGGAGTTTTTCTCCCAGTTCTTCGACACCCCAGCCAGGTCCAACGAAGCTCGTGGATTGGCCGAAGAGACTGCGAGTGCGTTCCAGAAACTACATGGCGAGTTACAGCTACTCGTCGCCCGCAATCGCGAGT
>JAYVSE010000156.1:0-6302 GCA_043775635.1 Planctomycetaceae bacterium
CCGCATGGTAGCGAGGCTCACTCCGCCAGCATTTTCTGGTTGTGATTATAGCCCGACGGGGATAAACCCCGTCGTAGCATCTGGTCGGAACAATATTGAATCAAAATTTCGCTATGAAATTCCGTGTTAATACCAAATTTTCAACAGCCCAGGTACTTGACCATGTTAGAAAAGGCTCATGCTGGCGATTCGATTTCAATGGGTAGGCATTGCCAAGCCTCTGCGAACTAGCCAATCGGTGGCTCGATCGGTCCAAGATCCAATATTGGAATGAGGCATTGCGCGAACACCGTAACCATGTCCGCCGTTCTCGTAAATATGCAATTCTGCGGGGACACCGTTCTTTTTTAGTCCTACATAAATCATCGCCGCTCCGACGGCGGAGGAATGGTCGTCCGAGGTGTGAACGATAAACGCAGGTGGAAGTTCCTTTCTGAATTGTAGTTCCGTCATTAGGTTGTCAGTGCCACTTACGAGCACGTTCCACGGATAGATCAGTAGCGTGAAGTCTGGACGGAATGAGAGTTTATCCACGTTGTCAATCGGCTCATAAGCCGCCTTGTCACTGGATGTGTGCAAGACACTGGCGACTTGTCCACCGGCTGAGAAGCCCAACACGCCAATGTGGTCTGGCTTGAGTTTCCAGTTGGCTGCATTGGCCCGCACCCAGCGGACAGCGCGCTGGGCATCTTGTAACGGGCGAAGAAAATTCGGCTCGTCGGCAGGAGTCACTTCGTTGGTGCGATAGTTCAGAACGAAAACCGTGATCCCAAGTCGATTGAGGAAAACGGCAGCTTCCGACCCTTCCAAATCTGGCACAACCACGCGGAAGCCGCCACCCGGCAAGATAATCACCGCCGTTCCGTTGGGATTACTCGGTGCAAACACGTCCAAAGACGGAGTACGGATTTTCTCAACACGTGTGATCGCTGGATTTTCTGCGCCCTTCGATGCAAGTGGCGTGCCGAGCGCTGTGACTGTTTCACCCGGCGCTAAACCAGTCCAAATCAACTGTGATTTTTGGGTTGTATCCGCTCGAATCGCGTCATCGGCGATAACGAGCGATACGCTGGCACCTGCACTGTACAAGACTACGAGCGCAATCAAGGTCTTGAAGAAGCGAACAGAATGGGAACGCATTGCTAATGGCTTTCTAACGAATTTTGAATTTTGATTTTTGTATTGATATTACACAGAGGTGCAACGGAGCATTGTCAAAGGTAGCAGGCACGCAGGGCAAGTCTGGGTTGTTAAAAATTCGGGATTGTAAGCTGAGTATCCTTTCCGCAAGTTTAATTCCATAATCTTGCCGCGTGCGGGGCTTGTCCCCGTCGGGCCGCGATCACAACCAGATCGCGAAGAAGAAATGACGTTGGCCACGGGCGGAGCTTGTCTCCGTCGGGCCATGATCAGAAAATGATCGTGCAGCAATGTGTATAACGATTGATTAACGCTCCACACGGGCAAGCCGCATGGTAGCGAGGCTCACTCCGCCAGCATCTCCTGGTCGTGATTATAGCCCGACAGCCCTGGGCCAGGAGACCCGTCCTACGACAAATTCTTTTCTTTTAAATTTTCTCAAAAGCTTTCTAAGGATTTTGGGGTCGGTGTGTTCTTTCTGTAGACACCCTCTGATCGAGACGGCAAAGACGGATTCCCGCAGTAGTGACAAGCAACCTGGGTGAAAAACAGAGCTGGGTTCGACGTTTGGTGCATGAGCACCAAACGCCGCTGATTCATTATGCGCGGTCGATCGTTCGCGATGAACATTTGGCTCGTGATGTCGTGCAGGAAACGTTCTTGCAGCTTTGTCGTCAATCGCCAGAGGCGATCGCGGGCCGCGAGGCGGCTTGGCTGTTTCGTGTCTGTCATAACCTCGCCATTAACCGCCAGCGAAAGGATCGACGAATGACCACGACCTTCATTCCAACGAACGAGGTTGCAGCCCATATCGATCCCGATTGCCAGTTATCGGCGGCGGAGGATCAGGAGCAGTTGTCACGATTGATTGAGGACTTGCCAGAGAACCAACAAAAGGTAATTCGACTGAAATTTCACTCTGGTCTGAAGTATCGCGAGATCAGCGAATCAACCGGATTGAGCGTTGGCAATGTTGGCTTCCTGTTGCATACCGCGCTGCAAACATTGCGTCAGCAATTGCGGTCGTTCAACAAGCCCTTTCATTCCTGAAACTTTGAATCATTGAGAAAAGCATGATTGACAAAAACGATCCTCGATTAACCGCATATTTGCTCGACGAATTGAGCCCACAGGAAGTGTCTGTCGTCGAAGCGGCGCTGCAAGAGTCGCCGGAATTGCAAAGTCACCTGGACGATTTACGATTCATGACTGTGCGGATGAACCAAACTTTTAAAGCGGCTGACAACCATGAGCTGACGATGACAGATTCGCAATTGCAGCAGCTTGACGCCGCAGCCAACAGTAACGAACCGTCCAATAGTCAGGTTGCAACCGAGGATTATTCGGCACCTAGTCAGTGGCGAAATCTCGCGCTCGCAGCATTGATTCTGTATGCGGTTGGTTTATCCCTGTTTGCGTTTCGTAAACCCGTGATAACAGCCAGCTCACCGAGTTTGAATGTGCCGAACAAAGAGAACCGCGTGGCAATCTCTACTGGCGATTTGGAAACGGTCAACGCGGATCCTATTGCCGAAACGAGGAGTGACGAGTTGATAAACAGGCGTACGCTTGAATTGAGTCGTAGACGTTTGGAAAGAACTTCGTTGCTTGAACGTCGCAATACGGATTCTGTCGATCCACCGGATATTGTTGTTGTGCCGGTTGAGACTTTGGAAGAATTAGCGTCCGATCGACTAGAGCCGATGGGGCGAATCACTGAACTCTCAATATCCAATCCACCTTCAAAAACGATCGATAGGGGGGACTTACAAGAGGATCGTTTTTATAAAAGCTATGCAGACCCAGCAGATATTCAGGATGGTCCGATTGCGAAATTTGTTCTCCCCACACACGAGAAGCGATTGCAGGAAACGGTCTCGTCGTACGAACGTTTCATGGTTACGCCTAGATTGACCATAGAAGAGGAGGAGGCCATCACTGGTTTTGATACGGATTCGCGTAGATTTCGCGGAGTTGCTGTGACACCGGATTCAAAACCAGTAGATGGCCCAGTGACAAGACGGTTATCGCTGCAACTTGAAACAGTTGCAGAGGGCGAAATTTCGCAGATTGAAGCAACAGTGCGAGAAGCCGTTGCAGCCGATGGCATCGTTTCGCTTGAAAAAAAGGCAAGTTCAAATCCGGCACCGCGAACATGGAAGCCTGCTGCGGCGGCAACCAATCGTGCTCGCTTGAGTGTCGGTCATCATGATGACTTGACTTTGACCGCCCGCGATACTTATGTTCGCATCGATGGCTTCCGAGCTCGTGTGTTCTTCGATTGCTACTACTACAACGATCGACCGCAACAACTTGAAGGCCAGTTCATGCTGCGACTTCCCAACGATGCGTCGTTGCACTACTTCGCATTCGGTCCGGCGACGCTTCCGTCATCAACGCCGGCTGAAGTGCCCACAGGCAAGCCAGGTGAACCGGTCCAAGACCAATTGTCGTTAGCCACAGCCGCCGTTCGAAGGTTGCGCGAGCTAACCGCAACTAACGGTTCTGACCTTGCCCGACGCGCTGGTGACAGTAACTTTGCGCCTGAACCGAATTCAACGTTTGGCCTCGTGAAAACGGCAAGAGTGGCACCGCGACAGAAAGCGGCGCTCGCGTATGATGAAACCGTTCGCCGACGTGTGGACCCAGCGTTAGTGGAATGGGCCGGACCGGGCATTTTTCAAACACGCGTTTTCCCGCTAGTACCAAATCAACTGCATCGCATCATCATTGGCTATGACGTGAATTTGCTTGACGATGGCGATGATCGCGTTTTCACGCTGCCGTTGCCTGAGGGCGATGCGGGCGGACGTGTGGAATTCGACATTGCGGCCGCCGCTGGCACTCAAGTGAAAATCACACCGGAAACCGACGCCTTCGTTTCTGGAGGGCGAGCTTACTATCGGTACGAACAAGCAGAAGCACGCAAATTCACCGCCCGTGTTTCTGGCACGGAGTCTGTGGTGCTTAACAGCGGCAATGAAACGGATGCCTATTTCGCAACCAAGGTATACGGCAAGCTGCCTGAGGCAGCCACGGAATCTGATAGTCCGCAGGCAGTGTTTTTGCTTGATACGTCCTGGAGCGATCGGCCAGCCGCGTTCTCGCGACGTCTTAAATTGCTGGAAACGGTTTTGGAGAAGAACCGTGACACGATCAAAGAGTTTGCGGTCTTGCAGTTCAACGTTGAACAGCGCTGGTGGCGTTCGGAGTTTAGTTCAAATGACGCTGTGAACGTGGCTGCATTCATGACCGATGCAAGTCAATTGGCCCTCGAAGGCGCAACTGACTTGCACGCCGCACTAGCCGAAGCAACGGTTCCGTCTTGGGCACCGAAACTCGCAGCGACGGCACCGCATCCCAATTTTTTTCTGTTCAGCGATGCGGCAGCCACTTGGGGACAGACTGACTTCGCGTCGCTGTCCGATCCCCTGACACATTTGAATCAAAATGCCGATCAAGGTGCCGGTGGTGGAGCATTATTCGCTTACCATTTCGCAGGTCACAGCAGCGACAAGGCCACGCTGGATTGGCTGGCGCATTCTTCTGGCGGTGCCGTCTTTGATGTTGCTGAATTAGCTGAATTGGAATCGGTTGCCATCGCCCATCGCAGTCGCCCTTGGCAAATCGTTGGTGCCACTGCAACAGGTGCAGATGAGATCCTCGTTCAGGGTGCGTCGAAAACGGTATATCCGAATCAGGCACTGGTGATTGCAGGGCGTGGGCACATTGATGGGGCACTGCGGATCGAGTTTCAACGCGGTATTGAAAAGCAGGTACTGGAGTTTGCACCGAAGTTGTCGATCGCATCACCCGCCGCGGCAAGATTGTTCGGCCAATTAGCAGTCGAGCGTTTGGAACCGTACGCCGAAAGTGTGGATGAAGCAGTGACGGTCGCGTTCGCACGCTATTTCCGCGTACCCGGTCGAACTTGTTCTTTGGTAATGTTGGATAGCCAACAAGACTATGAGCGAATGGGCGTCAATGTATCACCTGAAGAAGATCGATTGGTCATTGCTAGTACGTCGATCGCAAACGTCATTGAGGAGCAGGAATCGGTTTGGCGGGAACAGCGCCAGCAGCCTCGACAGCGATTCATTGCCTGGGTTGATTCGCTGCATTCGGCATCTCTACTGAGTGTTTCCACCGCGTTGCGATTAGCGATGAAACGATTGCCGGAGTCAGCGTTTCGGTTCGATGCGCGGCGATTGGATTGCCGCAGTTGGAAAACAGAACAGCTCAGTAACAGTTTTAATGCGGAACTGCTTCTTGAGGAGCCTGGTTTTGACGCCGTGATGGAAGAAGCTGAGCGCAAGCTAATCGCCTTTGGTGCCGATGATGCATTGAAAACGGCCAGTACCGCGATTGAAGCCAAGCCAGCGGATGTTGATACGCTTCGTAGCGTGGCGTTTCGAGCGATGCAGTGGCAGCGCAGTGATCAAGCTGCACCGCTGCTGTGGCGACTCACTCAAGCTCGCCCTTATCAACCGCAATGCCTGCTGCTGCTCGCTCGGGCGATGTCAGAATCCGGTGACACTGATGCTGCGATTGTCTGCTACGACTTGGTAAGCAGCGGCAACTGGAATCCTCGTTGGTCGGGTGCGAAGGAGATTGCGCAAGTTGAATTACTAAGTCTTTTAGAACAGATTAGCAGCGGTCATTCCAAAACCAGTATCCCGCAATACGCAAATGCCCGCTTGCAACAATTGCGCAGGGTTTGGTGCAAGGCAGGGATGGACATCGCGGTGATCATGCACTGGAACACGGATCGTACTGATGTCGATCTGCATGTGACCGAACCCGGCGGCGAGGAATGTTTTTATTCACACAATCGCACGGCTAGCGGCGGGCGATTGACTCAAGACATCACTGAGGGACTGGGGCCAGAGATGTACTCGCTGGAGCATGCCCCCAAGGGTGATTTCAAAGTCGAGGCAAAGTATTTTGGCTCGGACACCAATCGAACCAAAGCCCCCACAGAAACACTTTTAACCATTTTGCGAAATGTGGGCCGCGCTGACTCGCAATCACAAACCAAACGCATCACACTCAAGGGAACAGGTGAAAAACAATTGGTGACGGAATTGAGCGTAGCGGAATGAGAACGCCGAGATAGTGTCGCCTTTCGCTCCGCGAAAGAGCGCTCTTTCGCGGAGCGAAAG
>JAYVSE010000157.1:0-4763 GCA_043775635.1 Planctomycetaceae bacterium
CTTTCGCTCCGCGAAAGAGCGCTCTTTCGCGGAGCGAAAGGCGACACCGGTCTGCTTCTTACCCACAATACCAAATTTTTAAACCGGCGAGAAAACCAAACCTGACCTTTCGATGCGTGTTTTGCAGCTACCTTTTTTCTAGGACTTCATGTCCACTGCGAGTGCTCATCGCTCGCCAAATGGCCAAGTCAATGCTGTTCGTGACAGTTCGCACAGAGCCATCCATCCAAGACGAATGAACGAGGCCGTGGTGGTAGCTCCGGGAAGTGATCGCAGCATAAGTCGGTTCGGTCCAACTCGTTCCTTCATACCTTGAATTGAAATCGATGTCGTAGGTAACGCCATCGGAGTGGACATAATTGACGACTTGGTTTGGTCCAAATGTTGTCGTAAAACCACTTTCGTGAACGGGACTGTCGCACCATTCGGTATGGCCACCATTGTCATTCAAATTCGGCCCCAGCTCGAATTGCGCACCGCCAGCGAATAGGGACAGGTATTCTGGATTCGGCGGAATGGTTTGACCCGGATTCGCTGTATTTCGAAAGTAGGGCGTGAATGTTTTGACCTCTGACGCACAAAGCGTGTTGCTTAGTCCATCCATGATGGACTGTGGACCAATCTTCGCGTTCACATGAAAGCATCCGTCACCATACTGGCTGCTTTGTGGGTCGAATACAAACCAAGTCCCGAAGTTGAATCCATAGTTGACTGGCTTCACTAGGCCTTCGCCTGGGCCTGCGTCATAAAGTTCGTCAGACATTGGATCGCTGGGACAGGAGTAGGTCGCAATCGACAAGTTTTGTACGCCGGTTGCTAGGTTGATCGGATCGTGCCAGTCAAGGTCGAGACGCACCTGCTCAAAGACGCTCGCTTGCTCTAAGTACGGAAGCAACCGACCATGAACCGACCATGACGTTGTCTTGGTAAAGATGCCGCCAGGCGGAAAAACGCGGTACACAGCTTGGTAGTTTTGAACGGCTAATCCGATTTGCTTAAGATTGTTTTGACATGTCATTCGACGAGCAGACTCGCGAGCAGACATTACTGCGGGCAAAACCAGGGCCATCAAAATACCCACAATCGAAAACACAACCAGCAATTCGATTAACGTCAATCCGTGTTGTCGCGCATGAATTGAGAAGGAACTTAGCCTTTGATTAGAGAAGCGGTTCACATTGACTCCACTTCTTTCGGAACGCAATTAGGCACATGATCTCGGACGACGGATTCACGGTCATCATCTTCTTGTCGGAGGAGTGGCAAACAGACGGTAAAACACGAACCCTGTTTAAGCGTGCTTGAAACCTCGATTGTGCCTCCATGTGCCTCGACAATGGACTTGCAAATCGACAATCCGAGCCCGGTTCCGCGATAGTGCTCACGAGCAGAATCAGCTCGATAGAAACGATCGAATACCAGCGGTAACTGCTCGGTGCGCATACCAATACCGGTATCTTCAATCATGAATCGAGCCTGATTGCCATCGACTTTGGCGGACACGTGAATCTTTCCACCGGCCGGCGTAAACTTAATGGCGTTATCAATCAAGTTGAAAAACAGTTGACTGAGCCAAACGTCACCCTTCGATCAATAACTGTCCGGTTTTTGAGGTGGGATAGGCTTCCAGCCCAGGGCTGTAAGGATATTACAATCAGGGAATCCCGCAGGCTTGCCACGGCAAGCCTGCGGGATTTGTAGTCACTACACACTGATACAGGGCAAGGTGGACATGCCAAAACTCAAACATGGCCTTAAAACTAACGAAAGCCGCACTTACCGCCTCGTTTTTGCGGAAGCCATGCTCTTCTTATTGCTTCCATGGCTGTCGCTGTCGCTGTCTGCGGTCTCGATCGCATCCGACTGGCTTTCATTGATTTCGGTTTCGGTCTCCGTCTCCGTTTCCGTTTCCGTTGTGGTAGGGCCAGCACCTACAATTTGGTTCTCTCCTTTGCCACCATCGACGTGGTCGTTGGCGTCACCATGGAGCGAGTCGTTTCCATCCTCACCAAGTTCTTGGTCAGCACCATCGCCACCCGTCAAGTCGTCGTTGCCTGCCCCGCCATGCAGTTCGTCGTTGCCGAGATCTCCGGCAAGCGTGTCATCGCCGTTACCGCCTGAAAGCATATCGTCACCAGCACCACCAGAAAGTAGATCGTTGCCGTCATCGCCGAAAACTGCGTCGACACCATCTTGTCCAAGCAGCGAGTCATCACCGGAACCGCCATGCATGGTGTCGTTGCCTAAACCACCGTCTAGCTTGTCGTTGCCATCGTCTCCACTCAGGGAGTCGTTTCCATTGTCACCAAACAGGGAATCGGAGCCTTTACCACCGGATATTCGGTCATTACCGTCGTCACCGTTGAGTCGGTCGTTGCCCGAGCCGCCGCGAAGAGTGTCGTTGCCTGCTCCACCGCTTGCGACTGACGCGATAGCTGACCTATTATCGAACGAGTCGTCGCCCTTGAGTCCATGAAATTCAATCGAATGAACCTTGGACGCATCAACGGTTTTGTGGATGGCGCCCGTCGGAGTCGTGAGAGTCGAAACCAAATTTCGCCCGGACATACTGACCAAAGCCGAATCATTTCCATCGCTTCCTGCAATGGTCAAAACACCGCTTGCGGCATCAAAGCCAATATCGGCGGTTAACGCGATCCGTCTTTCAAGAGTTTCAATTCCAAGTTTGGATGAACGTTTGCGAGTCTTCATAGTGATCTGCCAGTGACTTCGATTTTAAGATGGGAACGATCCGTAATTGGAAAACAAAGGACGTCAGCGCCTTCGCCATTCGATTGCGCAGAAGCACCTTCTTTCCTGAATGACCAACTGTATCCCGGAAGTGATACGGCGAGCGGTTTCTAAACTAGAACTAATAATCCTAGGTGGGCAATGACAAGGTCAGACCGCAGGACTGCAAACGAGCAAGCGTCGGGTGCGGGAGTAGGGGCGCGAGAGTAGTGCCACCCATTATTCAGTCGTTCTACACGGCAATGCCGAACATAGCGCCGATACCAGCGGTAGCGGCCATGGCCAGCGTACCCCAGAATGTGACACGGGCAACGGCCTTGGCGATCGGAGCACCACCTGCGGCAGCGGAAATGCCTCCGAGAATGGCGAGGAATCCCAGCGATAAAATGGAAACGATGATTGAAATTTCTTTCTCGGGTACTAGAAACGCCGTTGCTAGGGGCAAAGATGCACCGATCGCAAATGTGGCTGCCGACGTAAGTGCCGCTTGAACAGGCCGAGCTGCGGTTGTCTCAGAAATCCCTAGTTCATCTCGCGCGTGGGCTCCTAATGCGTCGTGTGCCGTGAGCTGTTTTGCCACTTGCAATGCAAGAGCATCATCCAAGCCGCGTTTGACATAGATTGCCGCCAACTCGGCCAGTTCCAGGTCTGGGGTTGCCGCTAATTCAGCCCGCTCTCGCGCCAAGTCAGCGTTCTCGGTGTCCGACTGCGAACTGACGGAGACATATTCACCGGCCGCCATCGACATCGCACCAGCAACGAGGCCAGCAACACCGGCGAGTAGAATACTTTCACGCATTGATTCTGCTGCAGCGACACCGACAAGCAAGCTTGCGGTCGAGACGATCCCGTCATTGGCACCAAGCACCGCAGCACGGAGCCAGCCGATCCGATCCGTTCGATGTCGTTCAATGTTTTGCAAGGTTTGCAAAGAATTCTCTTTTCTCTATAAGGGAAGTGTGATTACAAGTCCGAGATAATACCCATCGACGCACCTCGTACCCTTTGAGCACCATACCGTCGATGGGACAAGTCACATACGGAAAATTGGCTACAATGTTGCCTTTAATCGATTGTATGCTTGATTCTAGAAACAATGACCAAACGATATTTTGTTCACGACTTGCCTGCCAGCGGCGGCAGTGTCTGTTTTGGCGAGACCGAATCGCACCATGCGATTAATGTCATGCGGGCTCGCGTCGGCGAAGCCGTCGAGCTCTTTGATGGACGAGGGAATCAAGCAGGCGCGACGATTTCAGTGGTCGGGCGAAGAAAAGTGGTCTGCGATGCAGACGTAGCCACTCGCATCGATCGCGAAAACACCGTTCACCTAACGATGGGCATCGCGATGCCCAAGGGCGATCGCGCAAAGGAACTGATTGAGCGACTGACCGAACTTGGGGTCAATCGTCTTGTACCGTTGCATTGCAAACGCACGCAGTGGTCCGTGCCCGAAAACATGATTGCGAAATGGGATCGAGTCGTGATTGAATCCTGCAAACAATCTGGCCGAAATACGCTGATGGAAATCGCACCGCCGAGCACCTTGGCAAACTGGCTTACAGACAACAGCAAGCCTGAAATTTCCAATCGCTACTTCGCACATCCAACCGATGGGAAAATTTCGGGAGATCGAACTGAAGCGCCGTCCGTCCTGGCAGGCTCAGTCGTTATTGCGATTGGTCCTGAAGGCGGTTTTACGGACAGCGAGGTGGAAATTGCCGATCATCAGGAGTGGAAACGCCTATCGCTCGGTTCCCGCATCTATCGTATTGAAACAGCATCTGTCCTTGCCGCCATTAAGCTCGCCAAGCTTTGATTGAGGACTGTTCGATCAATCACTGTCCGGTTTTTGAAGTGGAATAGGCTTCCAGCCTTTTTATACCCCACAACTTTTTCCTATACCCCTGCCAGCTTGCCGCGTGGAATTAAGTAGCGGAACGGCGCGAGCCGTCCGGTGCCGTTTCGAAAAACCCGGCGAAACACCGGGCGGCTCGCGCCGCACCGCTAAC
>JAYVSE010000158.1:0-17809 GCA_043775635.1 Planctomycetaceae bacterium
TCGCTCAGCACCACGGGTCGCGATAATAAATCGGACCTGCTTATCTACCTGGCAACGCTCGCGGGATGACCCGTGAAAAGTGCTAAACTGGAACTAAGCTGGGCGGTTAAAAATTTGCTATTGATACGGGTTTCGGATGCGCAAGTTTTGTTCTGATTTAGCTCTACGAGTCGTGCTACCATCGACGCGAGGTCGATGGAGAGCATTTAAAATGGGTGATGACGCATGTTTGGGTTGACATGCTAGCCGTTCAGTCATGCTACCACTGACGCAAGGTAAGTGGTGAGCAAAAACCAACGACCTTAGGTGGGTGCTAAGTCGGCACTACCGACCTTGGTCGGTGGACCGATGACTGACAGGCTAGATTCCGATTGCCGGTGCCAAAATCCTCCGCCCCACGGACCCGCTTTCTTTTATGCATGCTCCTTGGACTTGGAAGCTTCAGGTGGAGCATCGCGTATTTTCGACTCCGGTTTTTTCCCGCCCTCGAAGTCGCGTTCGGAGCGTTCCTCTGGCGTTCCTTGCAGTGACTCCATGGTTTCGTTCAGCAGATAGACTTCGACTCTCACGTTTTTAGGCGCGTCCTTGCTATCGGTCGCGATCGAGAGCGGCTCGTAACCGCTGGCTTGGCAGAGCCTGAGTCTGCCTTCTTCGATGCCTAGCTCCAGCAAATAATTGAGCACGGCGAGCGAACGCTGGTAACATACATCCCAATCCGTGACGGAATCATTGGCCAAATATTGTTCTCGACGGCTGGCATGGCCGCGAATCTCGATCTTATAAGATAGCCCTACGATCCGAGGCAAAAGGTCTTTCAGGCTACGCTTGCCAGCATCGCTCAGCTTTGACGAGCCCTCGTCGAAATCAACGACGGTGCCGGTTGCCGTGCGTTCGCTCGCCCGTACGGTTGTGACTCGTGGCTGCTTAGACTCGGGAGACTCCGGTTGGTCATGCGGTACAAGCATTGGATTGCTGCCGCGATAAGGCTTGTCGGGATTGGTTTCACCAGCCTTGGTTTCTCGAATCGTGGGATTGCGAGAGTCATTGGAATTGAGCCTCGTCTTGGCCCAGGGATCTCGAAAGTAACTTCCCAAAGATTCCTTGACCGCAGGCTTTTGGCTGGTAAGCCACATCACCATAAAAAAAGCCATCATGGCGGTTACGAAGTCCGCGTAGGCAACTTTCCATGCGCCTCCACCACCAGCCATAATAAACTTCCGTGTTAAAAAATCTTAGTCGGTAATTGAATCAACTTCTTTGAGCAGCTTTTCAAGCTCTTCGCCGGACGGACGAACTTCGGACGGCAGACCGCGTCGTGCCGAATCAACCGCAACCTTTGGCGGCATCTTCGACAAGAAGCTGTTGATCGTGGTTGCGATCGCTCGTAGGAAGCAGGTTTCTGCCTGGCCCATCATGTCAAGTTTCACTACCAGCGGTGCGAGAAATCCGTAGGACATCAAAATGCCGAGGAATGTCCCGACCAATGCCGCACCGACCTTCTCGCCGATTTCTTCGACCGGGCCGCTGATGTGTTCCATCGTGACCACGATTCCCAAAACCGCCGCAACGATTCCAAAGCCAGGAAGTCCGTCCGCTGTTTTCCCAAGAACATCGATCGGCTGATGGTGTTCCTTTTCGCCAGCGCAAATTTCTTGCTCCAACAAGACTTGCAACTGATCACTGGTAACACTGCCGTCTAGCATCGGTCGTAGCGATCCTGCGATGAAGTCGCAAGCGTGATGATTGTTTACGATGCTCGGATAACGTTGGAAAATGGGGCTGTGATGCGGGTCCGAAACATGTGACTCGAGCGCCAGCAGGCCATCACGACGGGCTTTGTTAAGGAGCTGATACAGCAACTTGAACAGCTCGATGTAGGCAGCTTTTCCATAAGGGTTGGCTTTCAATGACTGAATGATGCCCACCATCAGCGCTTTGAGCACGCTGATTGGAGACATGATCACCATTGCACCGAATGCCGCACCACCGATGGTAACGATTTCCGACGGGTGAATCAGCGCACCGACGTGGCCACCGGCCATCGTGAAGCCGCCGAGCACCGAGCCGAGTACAATGACCATTCCTACAATAACAAGCATGTTGCAACCTGACGACAAAGATACCTGCGGCAGGCCATATGTTGATCGACCCGCAATTCTTTGAGGACGCCTTTAAAGACGCCGGTTCCAATGCTTGAAACCATCGAAAAATACCACGTGAAGGGTACAATCGTCAAAGAATCAAGATCAAGGATGACTTAATCGATGGTTTAGTTTGTCACCTAGGCGCTCCAAACCGACTATTCGGATTATTCCGCGCCAGCGAGCGCGAAGGTTTCAGTGGGTGATGGTACCAATGATTCTTTTGCGGCTTTAGCAATATCCGCGAGTGTCACTTTGCGATATCGGTCGAGCATCTCATCGAGGTCGACATACTCGTCTCGCATTTGCAGGCCGTTGCCGACGCCGAACAATCGATTGCTAGGGCGATCGCTTTGCATGATACAACTCGCAATCGTCTTGTTCTTTGCTTGCGACAGTTCTTCCTCCGTGACGCCATCGCGTACGACTTGGCGAATCATCTTGTCGACCCGCTTCCGATTTGCGGTCAATTCGTCCGGGTGACAAACAAGATAAGTGAACATCGCGCCATCGTCACCGAACTCCTGCGTCCACATGGCGCACGCCTCAGCTCGCCCGGTATCGATCATTTCCCAAAAGAATCGGCTTCCGGATTCATCACCGATGATGATTGAAAGCAACCGAGTCGCATACCGCCTTGCATCTTTGGTTGGCGGTGCCGGTGACACGCGAACCAAGTAGGCCTGTGCCGCATCGGGCGTTTCGATGGTTGCATCGATCGCGACCCCTGCGGGCAGTTTGGATGTGTCGTCGGCCTGAGGTGGCATCGGCTTGTCGCCACTGTTCCAGCCAGCGGTGAGCAGCGTTGCTTGTTCGACGAGCGAATCAAAATTGACATTTCCCGCCGCCGCCAAAACAATATTTTCCGGCGAATATCGTCTCGCAAAGTAGTCTCGCATGATCGTCGGGGTCATCGCCGTGATCGATTCTTTCGTCCCCAGAATACGGCGTCCCAGACCTCGTGGACCAAAATGAATTTCCATCACGCGTTCAAACGCGCCGAACGGCGGTTGGTCTTCGTACTTCGCGATCTCCTCTAAAATCACTTGTCGTTCGGTCTGAAAATCTGCGTCGGCAAGCGATGGTCGCAGCATGTCGGTAAGGAGGTCGACGATGCGATCCTGGTATTTTGGTAACACCGTTGCGTAGTAGACGGTCTGTTCTTCACTGGTATAAGCGTTCGACTGGCCCCCAAGTTCATCGAGCTGACGGTTCACATCCGCTGCAGTGCGTTTCGCCGTTCCCTTGAACATCATGTGCTCAAGAAAGTGACTGACACCTGCCTCGGCATCCGTTTCATCGCGGGCACCGGTTCGAACGAAATAGCCGAGCGAGACGGAATAGCCTCGCGGGTCAACTTCGGCTGCAATTCGTAATCCGTTGGCAAGAGTCGTTTCGCAAAAAGTACGCATGAGGCTAGGCAATGGTTGGGCAAGCGAAAAGAAATGGAAAGGTTAACTTACTAGGACTTGGGGACAATCAGCGGTTGCGATCCCAGCGTCACGACGCGGAAATCTTTGGGTGGATGAGTTCGCCAGTACTCAACGACTTGCTCGACTGTCAAACCTTCAATGATCGATTCGATCTCTCGCGCGGTCACGACACGACCGCGGTGATACCAGTCCGAAAGCATGGAAGCAACGGCAGAGGTACACGATTCTTGCTCCATGATCAGCGAGCTTTGAACACGGACTTTCAAACGATCAAGCTCTGCGGTTTCAATGCCCAGCGCGAGCGATTGAATTTCTCGCAGCGTCACGTCAAGGGTCTCTTGCGCTCGTTCGGGCGTCGTCCCCGCGTAACCAAAGATTGCACCGCGATCCAGAAGTGAATGCGTTCCAGCGGAAATGGTGTAGCACAATCCGCGTTGCTCGCGTACACGATCGAACAGCCGACTGCTCATGCCGTCGCTCAACACGCCAACACCGGCTCGCAACAGGTAAAAATCCTTGTCTTTGAACGGCACTGCGTCGAACGAAAACCCGATATGCGTTTGTGAAGAGTCTTGCGAAATATGTTCATAGCCAGCGTGGCCGATATCGAGCGCAGCGTCGCCGCTTGGCTCTCCGTGCCAGTCGCTGTATAGCTCCAGACACTGATCTAAAACTGCATTCCAGTCAAAACTGCCAGCGATGGCAAGGATTGCACCTGCCGGTCGATATCGACTGGCAAAAAAATCGCAGACATCTTGATGAGTGGTCGATTCAATGCCAGAAAGATTGCCGCACGAAGGACGACCTGATAATTCTCCGTATTGCAACTGTTTGAGTCGCAACATGACTTGCTGAGTCGGCTCATCTTCGACAGCGCGAAGTTCTTGCAGCGAGACCTGTAGCGCATCGTCGAGTTGGTCCTCGGGTAGCGTGGGGCGGTGGATGATTTCGGCATAGAGGGCCAGAGCTTCCCCGAGCGCGTCCGCCGGCATCGACGCACCGTAGGAGGCCAGCGACGAAGAGACGCCTGCGGAATGATCGAGGCCAAGGTTGTCCTGAAGTTCAACGATATCGCGGCTGGAGTACTTTCCAGCGCCGCGCTGCGTCATTTCACACATCAGGCTCGCCAAGCCACCGCGATTCGCAGGCTCCGCATGGATGCCCGCCCGAACCGCCAGTGAAAACGAGGCCGTGCGGAGCCATGGCATCGGCTGCCCAAGAATTACTAAGCCGTTGTCGAGCCTATGGGTATGCACAACTTCGACCGGTGTTTCAAATTTGGTATCAATCGTATTCAACTGCGTAGCACTCCTCCGATCGAGACCAGCTCGACCGTTTTAACGCGTCCGGTCATGGTATGGCTGTTTGCATCGTCGATAATGATGGGAACGGTCTGCCCAGCTTGGCGACGATTTCCGTCAAACACAACGATGCGATCACAATGGGTTCGCCCAATCATCTGAATAAGTTCTGACTGCACCCCTTGCCGAACAGCCCGTTTGCTGGGGCCTTCGACAAGCACTTCGACAGTTTTTCCGATCAGTTTGCGTTGATCTTCCATGGCGATGCGGTCGGTAACGGCGAGCAACTCTTGATTGCGTCTCGCCTTGACTTCTTGCGGTACATCGTCGGGTAAACGCTCCGCAGCCTTGGTGCCGGGGCGGACGCTGTACTGGAAAATGAAACTATTCTTAAAACGACATCGTTCAACCAGTTGAACCGACGCTTGAAACTCCTCTTCGGTCTCGCCGCTGAACCCAACAATGAAGTCGCTGCTAACGGTCGCGTTCGGCAGGATACGTTCGATGCGATCCATCATTTGCAAGTAGTCATTAAGCGTGTAGCCCCGTTTCATCCGCTTCAATACTTCGTCGTGGCCGCTTTGTGCTGGTACGTGTAAGTAGGGTGAGCATTTTGGATAGTCGCGAATCGTTTCCAGCAGGTCATCGGTCATGTCTTTCGGATAGCTGGTTACAAACTTCAAACGCTCGATCCCATCAATGTCATGAATGGCGCGCAGGAGGTCCGCAAGCCGAGTTGCCTTGTCGCCTTCGATGAACTTGTAGCTGTTGACGGTTTGGCCCAGCAGCGTGATTTCTTTGCAGCCCTGCTCAGCGAGAATGTGTGCTTCGGCGAGGATATCGCTTGGCGACCGGCCTTGCTCAGGTCCTCGCGTCATCGGCACGATGCAATAGGTGCAAAATTTATCGCACCCTATTTGAATGCGCAAATAGGCTTGAAACGGTGTCGGACGCATCGTTGGATCTCGTAATGGATCAAACGTTTCGTGGCTTCGCCGAATGGAGTCTTGCGTGCCATCGCTACGGGCCAAAGACACAGCCATCTGACGGCCTTCCCCCGACCGCACTTTTTCCAGCAGGACCGGAAGTTGGTGCAATTGACCAGGCCCAACGACAAGATCGACATACGGGGCTCGATCAAAAACGATTTGCTGGTCCTTTTGGGCCATGCAGCCAATCACGCCGATCGTCATTTCGGGGTATTGCTCTTTGATCAGTCGTACTCTGCCCAGGGCGCTGTAGATTTTTTCTTCCGCGTGTTCTCGAACACTGCAAGTGTTGTAGAGAACCGTGTCCGCGTCACCCGGAGTATCAACGACCTCGTAACCGTGTCGACGCAAATCGGCGACGACCATCTCCGAATCCAGTACGTTCATCTGGCAACCGACGGTTTCAATATAGAGCTTGCTTGTCATCGACTCATTCAACATGATTCAGGATAGTTGCCGTTTCAAAGGTCGCTCGGCTACGACTTTGGCGGTGTGTCATTGGTAGCGGGCTCGTCGATGACGCCGATCGTATCGACAACATGCTTCTTCAACGCATCAGTCAGCACCTCTCGGCGACGTTTCATCGACCGAGACAATAGCATCACTGCGACAAATGCCGCACCCAACCACAAGAGCATGGTGGGAAGTGCGGAAGCCAAAGTATCGGGAAAACGGTTCATAGGTCGTTACCTTAGCAGGATTGTGCCACTGGCGCAAAGGTTCCTTGCCAGACGATCCGAAAGATAGGACTAGTCAGTTTTTCAGTTTGGTATATCCGCCACAGAGCGTTAGCTCCGGTTTCTCGACCGATATATCCCTCGCCAAGTTGCACCTCTGCAGAGCTTGACTCCGTTTTTCTCGGCAATTCCAGTCTAACCTTTGCAAGCGACAGTCATAGCGATTCGTTCGATGCCGGAGCCATGCCTAGAAAAACTCCCGCCCAAGGTTCGGTTAGGTAAGCCGCTTTTTGCCCAAAATCTTCAGAGCGATTGGCCCTTTTTCTGCACTCGGTCATCATGCCGCGCACATCATTTGTCGTTGAACCAAAAAAAGTCCCAGAAACGGACGATATCTTTGCGAACGTCCACGCGCGCCGTGAAGTAGCGATTCAGGACGATGAGTGTTTAAGGATTTCGCTTGATTTCAAGGCAAAAGTAAAGATCGGTCCCTTCTGCCGAGGCGGGGACTCACGCGGTTTGACATCGGTCCGGGCAGCCGATCATGACATGGGTTATGACGCATTACTGGTGCCGTTTGGGATTCTCGAAATGGGTTATGGTCATCAAGCGATTGATCAACTCTGGATGGGCTTTGGTGAGTCGCGAGAAACATCCGACTTCATTGTCAATTGCATGGAGCGCTGGTGGGAATCCCGTCGCTTGGTTCACAGTGGCATCAAACGTTTGCAAATCAACTTCTCAGCGGTCGAGGTTGCATTGAAGTGGGCGTCGACGATGACATGGCGCGGCGTGCAGCCGATCGTAGAATTCGTCGAAGGAGTCTATGAACGAGGCGTGACTCTTTCGGGCAAGGAATACTCCCTGGTGCTTGAGCGACTCGCGAAATCCGAGAACCTCAAAAAATGGAGCGTCAAAATCACAGCAAGCCCGGTAGGTTATTAACCCACAACTGCCTAACAGGGCTGTAAGGGTATTACATTCAGGGAATCCCGCAGGCTTGCCCTGCGGATCGTTGGTTTTTTTCCTAATAATCCATTCTCAATCACCGCCGCACCCGACGTACGCACGCTCGATTGCCGAAGGCAATCGAGCGTGCGTACGTCGGAGAGACATAGTGGAGCTATTCAGAGTAGGCAGAAACCGAATCATCCGCAGGGCAAGCCTGCGGGATTTGTAGTCACTACACAGGCAGACTGAATGCGCGGACGACCGATTGGTGGATTGCCTTGTCGCCGCACGCAGCGCGTATCGTTCGCGTGTCAGGCGATTCGTCGACCTCGATGTCGATCATCACGATGTCGTGGGGCAAGCATCCCGCGATTCGGTCGGGCCATTCAATCAAGACCATTGCATTGTCTTCAATCAACTCTTCGCCACCGAGTTCAATGAATTCGTCCTCGTCGGCAAGCCGATACGCATCGATATGATGAATCAATCGATTGCCGCGATAGTGCTGAACGATCGTGAACGTAGGGCTAGTCACGGTGGTTACATCGACACCTGAGGCCGCAGCGATGGCTTGAACGAGTCTTGTCTTGCCAGCGCCAAGTGTCCCTCTTAAACCAACGACGACTCGCAGTGGTAAACACTGTGACAACGCCCAGCCCAAGTGTTCCAGTCTGGCAATGTCTACGTTGTGAAGTTCGCAATTGACTTGGTGATCACTCACTATCTGCCGCCTCCGTACCTTTTTTGGCTCGCGTTCTGCGCTCACCATGGATAAAGCCGCTGGGCGACAACCGTCTCATATCGCTTGCGGTTTTGCTCCATAAGCCTGTTCGTCCAACAAACGTGCCGATGCGGTGTAGCGCCAACTCGGGACGAGATCGAATAAGCTCGTCGCATATCGATCCATCGATTGCCAAAATCAATTCAAAGTCTTCACCGTCGCCTAATGCATGCTCGATCGCTGGCAATCCTTCCGCAGATTGTGAACGAGTGACCGCATCGGCATGCAGCGGAATTAGCGGCAGCTCAATCTCTGCACCCACGCCACTTGCAGCACACAGCCGATCGAGATCCAGCGAAAGTCCATCGCTGATGTCAATCGCCGCGTGGACCGAATCCAAATGGCGAAGCTGCTTCACCAATTCAATTCGGGGAACGGGGCGAAGATGCCGTCCAAGCAAGCTGCCACCGACAGGCCCCGTCAATACAATGGCATCTCCTTCTTTTGCACCGCTGCGAAGCCACGCTTTACCCGCAGCCACAGTCCCCAGCAACGTGACCGAAATCGATAGCGGACCTTCGTAAACGGAGATGTCGCCACCAGCGATTGAAATTCCATATTCGGCCGCACACTCTAAAATCCCCTCGTAAACGCCTGCCGCCGTTTGCGTCGAATGGACGTTTGGCAATGAAAGCGTCACTAGCGCGGCCAACGGGCTGGCCCCCATCGCCGCGATGTCACTCAGATTCACGGCAATCGATTTATAGCCGATGTCACGCAAATCATGCTTTCCAACGATGAAATCTACCCCGTCTATGATCGCATCGGTAGTTGCAATTAACTGCCGCCCGACGGGGACATCAATCACCGCAGCGTCGTCGCCAATGCCGATGGCCACCGACGGCAAAACGCGAGTCCGCCCCCGAAGCCAGGCTAAAAAACTTTGTTCCATGATGGTTTCTATTCTGGGTTTTCAGCCCAAGGTTGTTGAGAACCGAGCCCGCTGCACCGTACAATCAAGGCCGACTCAACGTGTCTATTCACATCCACTTCTAGGTTCAAGGATTGTTCTCATGTCGACGACGCTCGCCAGTCCCCGACACTCCGTCAAAATTCGTCATACCGAGTGTTTCATCAACAACGAATGGGTTCCGGCCGTCAGCGGCAAGACATTCGCTACCGTAAATCCCGCCACCGAAGAGGAAATTGCGCAGGTCGCGGAAGGTGATGCAGCCGATATCGATCGCGCCGCGAAAGCCGCCCGCGCTGCGTTCGACTCTGGCGAATGGCCCAACATGGATGCTCGCGACCGAGGGAGATTGTTATACAAGCTTGCAGACGCGATTGAAAACGAAATTGACGAGCTCGCTGCCCTGGAAACGCTTGACAACGGTAAGCCGTTTCGCGACAGCCGCAACATCGACATTCCGCTAGTCATCGACTGCCTCCGCTATTACGCAGGGTTTGCCGACAAGATTCAAGGCACCACGATTCCCATTCGCGGCAAGTACTTCTGTTATACCCGCCGCGAACCGATCGGCGTTGTGGGGCAAATCATTCCATGGAATTTTCCCATGTTGATGACGGCCTGGAAATGGGGACCAGCGCTGGCTGCCGGTTGCACGATCGTCATGAAGCCTGCAGAGCAGACGCCGCTCACCTGCTTGCGAATGGCACAACTTTCAAAGGATGTCGGGTTTCCCGATGGTGTGATCAACGTTGTCCCCGGCTTTGGACCGACCGCCGGCGCTGGCGTCGTAAAGCATCCCATGATCGACAAGGTCGCCTTCACTGGTGAGCATATAACAGCGCAAATCATCACCAGGGATTCGGCTGCGACACTCAAGCGATTGTCCTTCGAGCTGGGTGGCAAAAGCCCCAACGTTGTGCTCGCCGATGCCGATCTCGATGCCGCCGCAATGGGAGCGTACATAGGGTTGTATTTAAACCAAGGTCAGTGCTGTTGTGCGGGCAGCCGTTTGTTCGTCCATTCTAGCATCAAGGAAGAGTTTCTTGAGCGGCTTCAAGCTTTGACCAAGAATCGAGTTGTCGGTGACCCGTTCGCAGCCAACACGGACCAAGGACCACAGATCGATGAAAAGCAATTCAACAAGATCATGCAATTCATCGACAAGGGTCAAGAAGAAGGCGCGACACTGCTGACCGGTGGCAAGCGAGTCGGCAATCGTGGCTTTTTCATTGAGCCGACGATTTTCAGCAGTGTTGAAGACAATATGCAAATTGCGACGGATGAGATCTTTGGCCCCGTATTGAGCGTACTAACGTTCGATAGTACCGAGGATATGATTCGACGTGCAAACCAAACGTTTTATGGCCTCGCCGCAGCGATTTGGACCCGTGACATCTCCGCTGCACATGATTTCGCCGCTCGCGTTCGTGCGGGCACCGTCTGGGTTAACTGCTACGACGTGTTCGATGCAGCGGCACCGTTTGGCGGTTTCAAGATGAGTGGCTACGGTCGCGAACTTGGCGAAGAAGGGCTTAAGTCATATACGGAAAGTAAGACGGTAACCGTAGCGCTTTAGTATCCTGCGGTCTTTTATTGTCGTCTTTCGCTCCGCGAAAGAATGGCAGAACGCTCTTTCGCGGAGCGAAAGGCGACACTTATTTGCCGAGCTTTTTGCAATCGTGAGCGGCAAGGCGCTAGCCGCCTAGCCGCCGGTTCCGCCGTGATTTACCAGCGGCTAGCGGGCTGTTGATTTAGTAACCCGCTGCGTAAGCGAGGGATCACTGCCATCCCCCGCTTACGCATTCGGGTTATCATTTGCACGCTAAAATTCAAAACACAACTAAATCAACGGCCCGCTAGCGCCTTGCCGCTCACTTACTTGGCGCTGTCCAATCAATCAAGCCTTATTGCCAGCCACGCGATGTTCGAACCTTTCGATGGCGGTAGCGAGACCGGTTTCGGTATCGATATCGACCAGCGCTCCGCAGATTCGAACATCGCCGGTCGCGACGTGAAAGTGGCACGGCTCAAAACTCACCGTCGTCATCATGACTCGCTGTACGTCTCGACCGATCACACTGTCATAGGGTCCGGTCATGCCAACGTCAGTCTGATAGGCGGTTCCAAGTGGCAGCAATTTAGCGTCTGCCGTCGGCACATGCGTGTGCGTGCCTAGCACTGCACTCGCGCGGCCATCGAGATAAAAACCCATCAACTGTTTATCGCTGGTCGCTTCGGCGTGAATATCAACGATTCGCACTTTGACCGAAGGTGGAATCTCATTCATGACCCGATCAATCGCTGCAAACGGGCAATCGACGGGACGCATGTAAACACGACCAAGCAGCGATACGACAGCCACATCAGTGATGGGCTGTGACTTTTTTGCAGGCGTTGAACGCAGTACGGTCCACGGCCTGCCAGGAGACGATACGGGGAAATTCGCGGGCTTGACGATCCGTGGATCGTGTTCCAATAACTCCTTGAGCTCCATTTTTTTATAAATGTGATCACCCATGGTGATCGCATTGACTCCTGCATCCACGAGACCTTTGAATTGTCTCGCCGTTAAACCAGACCCATCGGCTGCATTTTCGGCGTTGACAACGACAAAATCGATGCCATGGTCCAAGCGGATCGCTGGCAAATGCGTCTTCACTGCCGCGAAGCCAGGACGTCCAACGATATCGCCAAGAAATAAAACTCGCATCACAACATCTTCAAAAACTCTCTCATCCACGCTGGATGAGCTGGCCAAGCAGGTGCCGTACATAAATTTCGGTCGACGTGCACTGAGTCCATGCCTGCACTAGGTGGTATATACGTGCCGCCTGCCGCTTTGATTTCCGGACTACAAGCTGGGTAACAACTGCATTCGCGACCGCTCAAGACACCTGCGGCGACGAGAATCTGCGGTCCATGGCAAATTGCGGCAATCGGCTTCGAAGACGAACTGAAATAGCGAACGATTTCCAGCACTCGCGAATTGAGCCGTAAATACTCTGGTGCCCGCCCCCCAGGAAGGACAATCGCGTCATACACAACCGGGTCGATTTCATCGAAATTTGCGGTGATTGCGAACCGATGTCCCGGCTTTTCACTGTAAGTCTGCGCCCCGTCGAAGTCATGGATCGCCGTAATGACGGAGTCGCCAGCTTTTTTGCCTGGGCAAATGACGTCAACAAGATGCGATGCGCACTGCAAAATCTGCAGTGGCACCATCGCTTCGTAGTCCTCCACATAATCGCCCACGATCATTAAAATGCGTTTGAAAGCCATTCAATTCCCCCTAGTGTGAAAAATGCCGAATAAGTCAAGACGAGTCTCAAATTGCCCTTGACCGTGGCAAACAACAGATCGTATTCCCGCCAACACAGCCCGCAAAGGTTTCGTACGACGTTGTACTTGGATGACACGGATTTGTCATCCATCACAACGTTTTATTGTCTGAACGGGATTTAACGCATTCGATCTAGGGAATGGTCAACCAACACGGTCCAATGCAAATTGGACCGCATTCAAAGGCATGAGGCCTGGACAGCATGACAAATTATCAACAGCGAAAAAGGAGTGTCGCGTTGAACCTCACCACTGGTCTTTTGCGACATAAGTCGCGGGCAAGACTGATTCCGATCTTCATCGGATCAGGGCTGGTGATTTCGATCCTCGCACCATCGCGAGCGGTCGCTCAATCGCCTCCGCCAACCACGCCTTCCGCAATCGCGACAGGAGCCGCATTGCCTCCAGACGCTCGCACGGTCGCAACCAACGATTTGCTGCGACGTGCTCAACTTGCGGTTGATGCCAAGGACTTTCAACAAGCGGCCGAATTGTACCGCCGTGCAAAAGTCAATGCACAGGCCGTTCCGAGCCTGCAAGCTAACGTTCAAATGTTGCGGCAAAAACTGACCCTCATCGGGTTCGATGCTGCGCAGCTCGATATGCCACCCAGCGCACCGCCCACGGCGAATGCGAAGGCAAACAACACGCAAGAAGCGGTTCCCCAGCCGATCGCTTTTCCATTGGGAGCGACACCACTTCCAGCCCCAGGAAACACAAACCGCAAAGCGGATGCCCTGCGTTTGCTCGCCAGCGGTCGCGCAGCGCTTGACCGTGGCGATGTCGCAACTGCCAAGCGACTTGTCGCTGAAGCTGAATCGCTCGGTATACCTGAGAGCGAGTTCATTCCCGGTGAGCCGCGTGTCTGGCAATTGACTCTCGAAGTCGATTCCGCTGCACGTCGCGTGGGAGGTGCTCCCCAAGTCGCCCCCGGAATGATTCAACAAGTTGGCGGCGTGATGCCCGCTGGCGATCTGACGGCTCAAAACGGCGGCGTCGTTAATTCCCTATTCAATGCCGCTGCCGACAAGACCAAGGTGCAGCCAGCTCAAGCGTTGGCGCAGCTTCCCGGAACGAATCAAGGCGAATCGTTATATCGCCAAGGCCTCGATGCGCTTTCAACCGGCAATAGTGCCAAGGCCCGCGAGCTATTCACGGAAGCTTGGAAATTCCAGGGTTCAATGGATTTGGCAACTCGCAATCAACTCAAAGAAAAGCTGACGTTGATGCGACCAGATCGCTTGCCTGCCGTTGGACCGGCGAAGTCAAGTGACGCACTCACTCCGATACAACAGGCGGATCTGGAATCCCAAGCAGAAACTCGCAAAGTGTATCGCGAAGTCACGGCGGAACTGTCAGCCGTCAATTCAATACAATCTAGCAGCCCCATGGAAGCGATGGATCGCTTAGAAAAGCTGCGACGAAAAGTTTCCTCTGCAAATTTAGACACGGCGGCCACAAACAGCCTGTTAACAATGGTGGATCGCGCTATCGATTCGCAACAGCAATACGTTGAAATCAATCGTGGTAAGATCGACCTTGATCTGGCGAACGATGCGGTTGAAGCTGAATTGGTCAATGACGCTACTAATAAGAAACGCGTGGATAACGAGATCGCCAGTTTCGTTGAGACCTTCAACGACTTGATGGAAGAACGGCGATATCCAGAAGCCGAAGTCGTTGCCAAGAAGGTCAGTGAACTCAGCCCGGGTTCGGCGATCGCCAAGAGCATGTTCCATAACAGCCGCATGGGCACGCGGGTTATGATCAACGAAGAAATATCTGCTGAAAAAGAAGACAATTTCAACAAGAGTTTACTAGAAGTAGACCGTGCTGGGATCGCAATGGACCCAGCTCGCGAGTTCCAAATGCCCGAGGCTCGCCAGTGGATCGACCTCACTAATCGTCGTTTAGATGGGCGGGACAAGGATAACCGCCTCAGCACTGCTGAACAAGAGATCAAGCGAAAACTTAAGACAACGGTTGACATTAACTACAAGGATCGACCGATCGCAGAGGTGATGCAGGACTTGTCGGCTGTCACAAACATCCCGATCGTGATGGACTCTCGTGCCATGGCCGAGATGCGAGTCACCAGCGATTCACCGGTAACGCTAGAGCTCACCAATGCGATTTCACTCCAAAGTGCTTTGAACATCATTCTCAGCAACTACGAGTTGACCTATGTGATTGAAAATGACGTGCTTAACATCACGAGCCTCGAAGCCAAGCGAAGCATGGTTTACCCGCGGACATATCGGGTCACGGACTTGGTGACGCCGATTCCAAACTTTGCATCCAGCTATGAAGATGGCTTAGCCGGTGCCTTGCGTGCCGCCCATCAGATGACAACTAACGTACCTGATGTGCAAGTCATGCCTGTTTCGATATCGGATTTCGCTAATCGTGGGCATAGTGCAAACGCAGCCGAGTCGATGAACCCGAATATGATGGCCCAGTATCATAGCATGGGCGCTCAAGGTGGCTTTGGACTTGGCAATTCGCCAGGCGGCGGGCGCGGTGGTGCGTCACTCGCCGACTTCGACTCGTTGATCCAGTTGATCCAGACGACCGTTTCTCCCGATACTTGGGAAGCGCTCGGTGGCCCCAGTACGATGAGCCAATACGCACAGAACTTAAGTTTGGTCATCAGTACAACCAGTGAGGTTCACGATCAAATCGCGGAGTTGTTGGAGTCGCTGCGTCGTCTGCAAAACTTACAAGTCACGATTGAAGTCAGGTTCATCACGCTCAGCGATTCGTTCTTTGAGCGAATCGGTGTTAACTTCAATCTTTCATTCGATGACAATGTCAATAATGCACCGCCCGAAGATAGTGGACCAAGTGTAACCATCGGGATTGGCTCGAATCAACTTCCAACGCAAGACTTTGACATCAAGCTGACCAATAACTTTGGTGTTCAACCTTCGTTCGGTGGTATCGACCCGAATACTGGCTCGTCGATCGGCTTTGCGATCCTCAGCGACATCGAAGCGTTTTTCTTCTTGCAGGCGGCACAAGGTGACGCTCGTAACAATGTGCTCCAGGCACCCAAGGTAACGCTTTTCGATGGACAACTGGCAACCATCTCTGACCAGACACAGCGCCCGTTTGTGACCAGTATTATTCCGGTCGTAGGTGACTTCGCTGTCGCCCAGCAACCGGTCATCGTTGTTCTCAACGAGGGGACACAGCTCAACGTGCAAGCGATCGTCAGCGACGACAAGCGATTTGTACGGCTAACGCTGGTTCCGTTCTTTAGCAATATCGGTGATGTCAATACGTTCACCTACGAAGGCCGACGGCGACGCACGACAGCCACCATTCAGAGAGATCCCGTAACTGGCGATCCGATACAAAACAACAACGACGATGAGTTAGTCGACGGCACCACGGTCCAGCTTCCGACGTTCGCCTTCACAAGCGTCAGTACGACGGTAAGCGTACCGGACGGAGGCACGATTCTGCTGGGCGGAATCAAGCGATTGTCAGAAGGAAGAAGCGAACGGGGTGTACCGATTCTCAGCAAGATTCCCTACATCAGCCGCTTATTCCGAAACGTGGCTATCGGTCGCGATGCTCGCAGCTTGATGTTGATGGTGACGCCGCGAATCATCATCCAGGAAGAAGAGGAAATCGCCCAAACCGGCTTCGATCCCAATCAGTAACCGAGGACTTAATTGGTCGACACTCGCATGCCGCACCGCGACCGGGGAGCCATCCCCATTCGCGGTGCGGTTTTTTTGTTATGATTGCCAGCGAATTAAAAAGGACAGACGCGTTTCCAATCCACTTTTGAGTTGATCTGACTTATGAATCCAATTGGTGTATTTGCCTCCGTTGACGCGGGGCTGGGTGTTGCTTGGGACATTATTCAGCGAATCGGTGTACCCACCGTACAACTGCATGCCCCACATCAGGCCTCCAGAACAGCCGCAAACATTGCTCGACTTCGCTCGCAAATGGATGACATGGGAGTCGAAGTGACGGCCGTTTTCGGCGGCTTCGAAGGCGAGAGTTACGCAGACATCCCAACCGTCGGACGCACGATTGGATTGGTGCCAGCCGCAACACGATCCGCACGACTTGCTGAAATGATCGAGATCAGCGACTTCACGCACGGACTTGGATGCGATACGGTTGCCTTGCACATCGGTGTTGTCCCCCATGATCAGCACGACCCAGATCGCCGCAGGCTCATCGAGGTCACTCGAACGTTATGTGATCACTGTGCCTCGCACGATCAATTCTTACATTTGGAAACGGGCCAAGAAACCGCAGAAGACCTGATTGCATTCATCAATGATTGTGATCGAAGCAATTTGCGAATCAACTTTGATCCCGCCAACATGATTTTGTATGGCATGGGTCAACCGCTGGACACCCTGCGAACACTTGCCCCCTGGGTTCGAAGTGTGCACTGCAAAGATGCAACTTGGAGCGACCAGCCCGGTGTGACTTGGGGACGTGAGGTTCCGCTTGGCCAGGGTGCCGTCGATATTAAAGCGTACCTGCAAACGCTTCGTGAGATCGGCTACGAAGGTCCGCTTACCATTGAACGCGAAATCCCTGAAGACCCAGAAAGACAGTTCCGCGAGATTGGGGATGCGGTCCGATTGCTGGAGCGATATCGAGACGAGATTGCTGGTTAGATGACCAAAATTTTACTAACTGCGTTTGAACCGTACGATCGCTGGACCGAAAACAGCAGTTGGCTTGCGATCATTGAGCTAACCCGCTGGTTTGAATCGCGATCGCAAGTGGTTACGCGACGTTACCCCGTTCATCTTCAGACGGCCAGCGATCGCTTGCGCAAAGATTTGCTCGATAGATATGACTTTGCAATTCACCTTGGTCAAGCACCAGGCTCACCCGTGCTAAGGTTGGAATCGACAGGCCTTAACCTACGGACCGATGGGACGTGTTTGGTGCCAGGTGCACCAGACGCATACGTTACAAAACTGCCGCTCACAACGATCAGAGACAACCTACGTGCGAACCGAATCCCGGCTGAAATTTCTCATCATGCGGGCACTTACCTTTGTAATTCGGTGCTTTACCTTAGTCAGCACTTTTCCGCGCAGCTAAGCTTGCCAACGCGGTCGATTTTTTTGCACCTGCCACTGGCACCGGGCCAAGTCGCCGATGCCGCTGCAACATTGCCAAGTGCCAGTACCGCGCTGATGGCAACAGCGATCGGACACACCATTAGTGTCCTAGAATCGCTATCAACATGACGAGTGTCGCCTTTCGCTCCGCGAAAGAGCTCTCTTTCGCGGAGCGAAAG
>JAYVSE010000159.1:0-25690 GCA_043775635.1 Planctomycetaceae bacterium
TTAGTTGTGTTTTGAATTTTAGCGTGCAAATGATAACCCGAATGCGTAAGCGAGGGATGGCAGTGATCCCTCGCTTACGCAGCGGGTTACTAAATCAACAGCCCGCTAGCCGCCGGTAAATCACGACGGAACCGGCGGCTAGCGCCTTGCCGCTCACGATTGCAAAAAGCACGGCAAATAACAATGTTTTGTCTGCTTCCCTTATTCCGTACTCACCAAGTGAAACTTTATGAACACCCGCCACTACTTCACCGTTCTTGTTCTTTGCGCTGCCTCCTCCCTGATTGCTGAGGAGGAGACGGTTGTCACGCAAGCTTTCATTGATGGAACGGGGCCTGGGTGGGTGACACTGAGTGAGGCCGATTTCGACCTCGTCAATACCGATCCCGGAACTTTCACTTGGACCGGAGACGCGGTTCATTGCACAGGCACTCCTGTTGGCGTGACTCGCTCGAAGAAGCGGTTCACGAATTTTGAACTCGTCGCAACGTGGCGGCACAACGCTTCAGGAGGCAACTCGGGAATCTTTTTGTGGGCGGGGGACGAGGCGTTCAAGAACCTCAAGCCAAACCAACTTCCACCAGGCGGTATCGAGGTTCAAATCCTCGATCATGGTTATGCCGAGCAGTATGAAAAGAGCAACGGTAAAAAGTCGGATTGGTTTACGACTAACGGCGATGTGTTTCCCGTCGGTTCGTCAAAAATGGTCCCATTCGAACCTCAGGCACCGAACAACAGCGGTCGCAGCTTCCCCCGTAAAGATTTAAGTAAAGGGATCGGTCATTGGAACCATTACTATATCCGCGCGATCAATGGCGAGGTGCGGTTGTGGGTCAACGGGGAAGAGGTCTCGGGCGGAAATCAGTGTGAACCGAAAACGGGGTTTTTGTGCCTGGAAAGCGAAGGGGCACCGATTGATATGAAGGGTATTCGTATTCGAGAATTGCCGTAACTTACACCTGGCATCTTGCGCGTCGCTTGTTCGCCAGCTATTGTTAATACCACTACCTCACTTCCAGTCGCCCATTCAACGATTTCGATGATTCTTGAACCACCGTCGTTTTCCACGACACAGACTCAGTTTGCAGGCCAGGAAGTCACTGAGCTTGCTCGTCAGTTCGGCACTCCGCTCTATGTTTACAACGCGGCGATGATTGCCCAACGAATCGCTGACTTGGCCGCGTTTGATGCGGTGCGATACGCACAGAAGGCTTGCGGCAATTTGGCAATTCTTGATCGAGTACGGCGAGCTGGCGCTGTCGTGGATGCGGTCAGTGCAGGCGAAGTTCGCCGGGCGTTGGCGGCCGGGTTTGATCCTCACCACGATGGTCCCGATCGCGATATCCCAGGAATTGTTTACACGGCAGATATTTTTGATCGCGAATCGCTCGACCTAGTGGTCGAGTTGGGGTTGCATGTTAATTGCGGTTCCCCCGATATGATCGAGCAACTTGGCAATCGGCGTCCAGGGGCCGAAGTGACGCTGCGTATCAATCCAGGATTCGGGCATGGTCACAGCCAGAAAACCAACACCGGTGGCGAGCAAAGCAAACATGGAATCTGGCACGAACAGGTCGACGAGTGTTTGTTGAAAGCAGATCGGTACGGCGTGACGGTCACCGGGCTTCACATGCATATCGGGTCTGGAACCGATCTTGAGCATCTATCGCAAGTATGCCAAGCGATGGAACGAACCGTCGCACAGGTCGGTCGGACGGTAACAACGATCAGCACCGGAGGTGGACTTCCCGTTCCCTATAAGACTGGCGAAACGTTCCTGGATATTGAAAAATATCATGAACTCTGGGATGCGACGCGGAATCGTATCAGTGCGTCACTCGGCCATCGAGTTCGTTTGGAGATCGAGCCCGGCAGATATTTGGTTGCTGAAGCGGGCAGCCTTATTGCTGAGGTTCGCGCAGTGAAGAAGATGGGCAGCAATCGCTTTTATTTGCTCGATGCTGGGTTCAATGACTTGATTCGACCGGCAATGTATGGCTCGCACCATCCGATCGCCGTCTGTCCGCGCGATGGACGCGATCATGAACGACCGGAAGTTGACGCGATCGTTGGCGGTCCGCTCTGTGAGTCAGGTGACATCTTCACGCAGCGCGAAGGCGGGTTTGTTGTCAGTCGTCGATTGCCAGTTGCGAATGTGGGTGACTATATTGTCCTAGGCAATGCAGGTGCGTATGGTTTTGCGATGAGCAGCAACTACAACAGCAAGACTCGCGCTGCGGAAGTATTGATCGAAAATGGTGAGTCGAAGGTAATTCGCACCCGCGAAACCTACGAAGACCTCGTGCGCGGCGAAGTTATCCCTGCATAGTTTGTTGAGCTAGGTCTTGGGAAGTGTCCCATGAAGCATCCCGATGATCCTGGCTCACGGCCGAATGCGGAATGCTGGTTGATTGTCATTCAGGATCAACCACAGCCCTGCCCGTATTTGCCAGGTATTGTAGCCCGGATGCCATTGCGCTTGCCCATTGGACGGTTGAATGACGACAAGATGGATGCTCTGCTGGCCCTCGGGTACAGACGCAGCGGTGACTTCGTCTATCGAACCCAGTGCCCAACGTGTTCTGCCTGCGAGCCGACTCGCGTCGTTGTTGATCAGTTCTCATGGTCAACATCGCTACGGCGAGTATTGAAACGCGGTGATGCGGTGCTGCGAATGGAAATTGGTCCGGCGCGAATCACTGCGGCTCGAGTCAAGTTGTTCAATGCCCATCGTCTCGGCCGAAATCTATCGCGGGACGACGAACCCGTCGATGAAGACGGATATCGATCATTCTTGGTTGAATCATGCTGCGATACGCAGGAATTAAGCTTTTGGTATGCTGATCAACTTGCGGCGGTCGCCATTGTTGATCACGCTAAGCATTCGCTTTCAGCCGTTTACACGTTCTTTGATCCCGAATTGTCGCAACTGAGCCTCGGTACTTACGCGATACTAAAGCAATTTCAACACGCGGCTGATTTTGGGCTTACCTATCTGTACCTGGGGATGTACGTCGCGGATAATCAACATTTGAATTACAAAGCAAGGTTCATGCCGCAGCAACGATTCATCCAGGGCGTGTGGCAAAGCTTTAGCTGATCGTAATGGCGCGTGTTTCGCTTACCTAGTCGGGCCTTGAGAATCAGCCGCGTTCTGCAGTCGATTCGATGCATATTGATACACAGGCAGGAGATTGATGATGCGTTTTTGGACACTCGCGGTTTGGGCTGGGTGTGGTTTTGCGTCAATTGGCTGGGCGGAGTCGCCGCAGACGTCGTCCGTCGCCGATAAAATTTCCTCTGCCAAGTCACTGCCAACCGCTCAGCGCGATATTGAGTTGAGAAAAATCGCTGTGCAACAAGCAGGCGGGAGGCAACCGATTGCAGCACTGCGGACAATGGCTTTGGTCCAAAATCCAAGTGAAGTGGTCTCTGGTCTTCGCGAGATGCGGTTGCTCGCCGGCGGCGGCTCACAACCTGACTCGGGTTTGTCGGCCTCCAGCGCACCTTCAGGCCCTTCAGGAACCCGCATGGGCAATAATCAGGGAGGTGGCAGCTTAGCGGACTTCACGTCCTTAATGGAATTGATTCAGACCACCGTCTCGCCTGACACGTGGGAGACGCTTGGTGGACCGAGCACAATGTCACCCTATCCCGCAGGAATTGTTGTCGATGGCGAAGGTCTCGTCAAAGATGCAGTCACTATTGGTAATGGGTCGATCCTCGACAACATCGAAGTCATGCTCGACGCGGACAAAACTCACGAAACAAGCCGTGCTGGTGTAGGCTCCTGGCGCCTGGCAACACCGTATCGATGCGTCTCTCTGGCTCGTTTGTCTCAAGAGATACTTAAGCGACGGATCAGTGGGCTTGTGGTCGATGATGCGATCCGGAACATGGCTGGGCTCAGCCGTGTTCAATATGTCATCTTGGATCCGAGTAAAAGCGATGTCATTCTTGTTGGGTCCGTGGGAGGCATTGAAACGCATCAGGGTTGGATGCGCGACGTCAAAACGGGGATGGTGACGATGCGCTTGGAGTATTTTTCGGCCGCCGCCGCATCAATTTTCGCTTCGCAACCTTTTGGCTGCACCATCGATCCGACGCAACAAGGCTTGGCAGCGGCAGCGCAAGCGGCTGAAAAAATTCGTAATAACTCCATTCCCATCGGGCTTGCCGCCGAATCACTTTCGAAAGCCATTGGGGAACAGGACGTTCGCGTCTTTGGAACCGCAGGTGATGCACCCCTAGGGTACCTGCTTGTGGAAGCAGATCGTCACATGAAACAACTCGCCCTTGGCATGAAGGCGATGCCCACCGGAACGCTCAATTATTTGAACGTGATCTCTCGACATATCGAGAAAGGGCCGCCCGATGGACAACTCTTGAGGCTCTGGTTTACGGGCTCGCCAATGGCGGTTCGCGTCGACGAAACAGGAACCACGTTTGAACTCACGGGTTGCCCGCTCAAGTTGGCAAGTGAGACGAGGCTTGCAGCGCAAGACGGCGGGCGAATTCCGACACCAGCCGATTTTCGAGTCACTGAGTTCGTCGACGAATTCAACAACAACTTTGACGAAATCGCATCGCTCCATCCGGTATACGGGGCGTTGCAATCCGTATTCGCATCGGCAGCGGTTGCCGAACTATTACGTCGCAGCGATGGGGTGAGTTGGATCCCTGGTATTCTTGGTCCGATGTTGCTTGACGATCCATCATTGGGCCAGATGGCCACGCCAAAAAAAGTAGCGTCCATCGCCACACTGCATCGAATCAATCATCGCGGTAAGCGATATTCAATCGTCGTCGCCAGCGGTGGTGTGATGGTGGATACTCGCGATACGGTTGCACAAACACTACGGCCTTATCCTTCGCTGGTATCGATTCGTGATCGGTTCGACAAACCGTCAAAGACCGGCGGTACTAACAAACTGAGCGATAATGACAGGGATAACAACAATGATTGGTGGTGGAACGCGAACTGACCACTGAATCCAAACGTCAATCATAACTTGACAAGCAGGTCCAGCATTTCGCTCGCAACGGAAATCACCCGTGATGATGCCTGGAAAGCTCGGTTGTAGTTGATCAGTCGAATCGATTCTTCGTCGATGTTGACGCCGGTAATGGCGAGGTGCTGACTTTGCAAAGTGTCATAGTAGCTCTGTGCGCCAGCGGTGATACTTTTCTGAAGACTCGCCTTTTGGCCAAGCGAGGCCACGTTGGCATCAAATATTCCGCGAACTGACTTGCCCTCAAGCGTTTCAAGCGGCTTATCGATCAGGTCAACCAAACCGGTGATGGCCTTTGTATCTTGACCAACGCCCCCTTGGCTGATGGCCAAATAGTCACTTTTTTCTTTGACGACACTGTTAACCGCAATGTCGTTTGCTTTGGTGCCAACAAAAAATGTATTGAGACCGGCTGCTGACAAAAACTCGCTGGTATCTTCACCGAAGACGAATGAGACCTGCGGTTCCGAGCTGATGGATAAACGCCCGTCGGCGCTCACGTTTGCGGATAGGCCATCGATAGCATCAATGTCCGCGGCAACGGAGTTTAAGGTTGAGTCGCCAACTTGGTTGAGGGCTCGAACAGCGATTGATTTTTTGGTGACTACATTCCCCGCAGCATCCAACACGCTGATTTCAAAAGTGCCGTTCTTCGGTGAAAACGGCAACCCAGCGTCGCGTAATGGAACTCCGCTTTGGCCCTTGTTGGTACTGACGACATCCTTAAAGCCAATTCGACCCTGCCCCTGGGAATGCACTTCGTTGACCGCGCGAATCAAGCCGCCCGCTAGGTCATCCAATTCCTTAAGGAAGCTTCCAAAAACTTCCTCCTTCGCTTGCACCGTGGCTCCGAAGATGCCGCCCACCGATTGCAGCGCCGAATCTGTTTCTCGGATACGAACTTCCTGCCCCGCTTTTTCCGGATTAAACGCAGTGTAAACTTCACGAAAATTTCCATCGGCAACAAGGTAGTCACCACCGACGAAGACAGAGATCGAGCCGCTTGACTGCTCTTGAATATTGAGGTCCACGTATTTCGAAAGTTCTTCGATGGCCGCGTACCTTTGCTCCCGCAAGCCTGATGCATCACTGCCGACCGCGCCGCCGCCTTCCACGGTAGAAATCTGAATGTTTAACTTAGAGATTCGTTCGAGCTGCCGGTTGATTTGTCCGGACAATCCTGAGAGGTCTGTGCTAAATTCGGATTGGCGATCGACTGCTTGTTGATAGGACGTCCGAATGGTTTTCGCCAACGCGTCGCCTTGCAAAACGACAAAGTCCCGCAATGATCGGTCAGCAGGTTGTGTCGACAGGTCGTGAAGTGCATTGTTGAACAATGTCAATTGGCCACGAATGCCACCATCATTCAGCGTGCCAACGAGTTCCTCAAGTTGGCTATACGCTTTGTCGAGCGTTTCGCCACCCGAGACTGCAGTGCTGGCGGCGTTGACGCGTTCGAGCAGGGCCTTATCGATAATCTGAACGACACCGGTGCTGCGAACACCATGGCCCAGCAGCAGCTTTCCTTCGCCTGTCGCAACATTGGGCGTGAGTTCCAGTCGTTCACGAATGTAGCCGGGCGTATTGGCATTAGCGATATTGTTGCCGACAACTTGCAGCCCAAGTTGCGCTGCCAGCAGCCCGCTATTCGCTGTTTGAATCGCGCCAAAAAGACTCATGACAATCGTCCATTACGAACCCCGAACAGGATTCGTATCGACCGTCACAAACAGCAAAGTTGACCGAAATCGGCAGGATGCTCAAAACCCTTGGTACGAGCGATGATAATGGCTATGTCCAGAACGTATGTACACGGGCGCGGGCTGATATTGAGGCACAATGACCTGCTCTTCTACGTAAATTGGTGCCTGTTGGACGACAATCGGTTGCGGTTGACTATAAACCGCTCCGCCGCCAACCCGAGCAGATTGCATCGTAGAGATCACGATATCGCTGACGCCTTGCTGATGCAGCGCGATGATGTCCGATACTTGAAGCTGCCGCTGCACGCCGCGCGTTTGAATTTGATTCATCATGACCGAATCACTCAGGCCGCTTCGACACATCGTGATCACGTCGTTAATCGACACTGCAGCCTGCGTTTGCACGTATTGTCGTTGCTGCTGAGCGTAGACGTGTTGCTGATGGTAATATTGCTGTTGTTGATGTTGGGCATTGATTTCTTTGTCTCTCGCATTACCGAGTACAGCCCCGCCAACGACGCCAAGAGCGCCACCGATCGCCGCGCCTGCACCGGCTTTGTGATTATGGTCGCCGATCAAGCCGCCCACGACCGCTCCACCGAGGCCGCCCAGAACAGCACCGCGTTGTGTGTGTTGCGCGGAAGTGTTTGGTGCCGTGATCGCGATTCCAGCGAAGGATAAAGACAAAATAGCGATCGATTTACGAAGGAATGCTCGTTTCATAGCGACGGGTCCCAAATGCTACTGAACAGATTACACAATTCTTGCCTGATAGTTCATCGGCAACTTCACCTGTTACGGGACAAGTTGTTTGTGACGCAATTGCAATTGCTTCAGCGATTGGCGCGAATTATATGCAGCGATGCATCCCACGATGGAAAAACGGTTGCTTAAATCGAAGCGTCTGACGATCGGAATTTTTCGATCGCATTGAAAAAATCTCGCGCATCTTCGAACTCTCGATAAACGCTAGCAAACCTGATGTAGGCAACTTCGTCAGCTCTAGCCAAGTGTCGCATCACGATTTCGCCAATTCGTGACGTCGGCACCTCGAGATCAGCGCTCAAATAAATCTCGCCTTCGATTTCTTGGACGATGGTTTCTATCTGCTGGCTACTGATCGGGCGTTTGCTACAGGCACGTTCAATACCGCGGCGAATTTTTTCACGATCCAGCGGTTCACGCGTTTGGTCTCGTTTTACAACCCGAACATTGGCTTCCTCAAGCCGTTCGAGCGTCGTAAATTTGCGGTGACATGTCCCGCAAACGCGTTTGCGGCGAACGACATAGCCGTCTTCGGTCGCTCGAGTATCGATCACTCGATCGTTATCAACATGGCAGAACGGACAACGCATAAAAACATGTGACCAAGTAACGGTAGCCCCGCAGCCTGTATAATTTAAACCGATCCGAAGAAATTCACGACAAATATCATTTCTGCCTTGTTCGTAACCACGAGGCGTTCGAACCTGCTTAAAATGGTAGTAGCCCATCGGAGGATCGTCAAAATACGTCAATACCAACTTTCCGGAAAGGGACGACTTGTTTTAATCATGAAAAATCCCCGTGCGTTTGAGAAACAGCTTTTCAGTGGATACGCTCGAATGAATCCCGCACAACCAGTTACCCTCAAAAATTAGTTAATAGCGAAGTAAGATACCCTCCCATGGCTCAGTGGTTCGTACAAAAAGACGTCGAGGTAATAGGTCCCTTGACCCCGATTGAACTACTTACAATGGTTCGTCGCGGCACGGTGACCAAGGAAACAAAACTTCGCAAAGACGACTCGCCCTGGTTTGCCGCCGCAGACGTTGGTGGTCTATTTGAAGCTGCGATAAAACCAACCGTGATCCTGCATTGCCCTGGCTGCCAAACGATTGTTTCGGAGCCACCGTGCGTATGTTCCGAATGCGGATTAGAGATTCAATTCGCGCGTCGCGAAGTGATTCAAAACCGAATCCAATCGCCGACCGAAATCGCCCGCCAAACCGGCATTGGTACTTCAATGCAAAACTGGCTAAACAAAATGAATTCAAAGAAATAGGGACAGTTTGCAAGATCCTTTGCAAAGTTAGGTCCAATATTGAGATCGTGAGGGATGTGATCGTGCCCACTACCGCGCCTGCTTCTTCGCCTTAATCCGAATTGAGCAACCAGCCTGCCGTTGTGGTAGACGCCGTATTCGTCATGCTCGTCTCCCGCTTGTGTCAAATCTACCGCGCAGAGCTTCTTGATTATCTTTTCTGCAAGTTATTTCGTGATTTGAGTACCACTACGTCTCGACATTAAAGTTCCCTCGAGACCGACCTTAAAACAGCGATTTGTTTAGACGGAAGCCGCCCGATCTTACCTGCAAGCAGACTGTTGAACGACCAACTCCTCCACGATTTGATCACTCGTACTTGTCATTGAGCCTTGTCAGCAGCCGGTGGGCGTTTCGAGACTTCGTTTAAAATTCGCTGCTTCTCAACATCGCTTGCTGTCGACCAACAAGCGATTTCATCCAGTGTCCGAAAGCAACCCTGGCAAACGCGATCACTATCAACCACACACACACCAATACAAGGCGAAACAATGGACACGTAAGGCATCTTGATGGTAGGGGATAAAAACCTTGTAATTTGCTACTTGTGTAGTTTGGCCCGCCGCCGGCGTCGCCAAATACAAATTGTCATTGCAAGACTGAGAACCCCGATGCTTCCCGGCTCCGGAACTGCGGTAACATTAAAATTGTCAAGTGCCAGATAGGTCGGGGTGTTTAAACCGAATGCGCCCACATCCGAACCACCAAACTCGAATGCCAAGCGATTCGTGTTTAATGAAGATAAATCTACGGACATCCAGTTAGAAAGCACAAAGTTATCGGACAAATCATTTGCATTGCCGAAGTTCGCCAAGTCGATCCAGCTAGACTGTCCAGTTGCTGAGTTGCTCCCGTCCAGGCCAACGAATCGTACCCGCAGAAAATCCGTCCCGTTTGGGTCGAAGGGATTCGTAATTCCAACAAGACCGTTCGCAATCGTATGCGGCAACAACGCAACATTGTTGATGCTCACGCTACCAAAACGCATATCATTCGGTATTGAAAAAATCGTATCGCCCATGGAAAAATTAAAGGCCGAAAACCAAGTGTTTGAGCCGTTTGCGCCCTGTCCATTCGCACTAACGGTATCGTCCCCGTTTAAGAAATAGTCGTTTGCTGGGCCAACGCCAGAAAAAGCTGATTTCGATGAGACAGAATAATTGAGAAAACCAGTGGTTTCCAACGAGATCGGCCCGCTCAGCGGAGATATCGGTGCAAATCCGTACGTGAAGTTTTCGGGCAAACCTGGATTATATGTTTCTTCAAAATCAACCAGAGTAGCAGCATTGGATTTTGAATGACTGGTGATGATAAGTATTGCGGCGATTAACAAGTGCTTTAATGTTTTATTCATGGTGCATTCGCTTAAGAACTAGTTTTCAGAATTGTTGTTAGATTGGGAACGTATTTTTTTATTGCACATCATTCAGTGTTCAATTCGCCACCACGACGTGATAGCAATGCGGAGAACGTCTTGATGTCCATATTTTCAACGAGAAAATGCGACGAACCATCAGCGAAGGAGAAAATGCTGCCACCTGGATGATAGCTATGGAACTCTTGTCCAAAATCGCAGAAATTACCAACTCTGCTTTTAAAGACCGCATTGCACGGCGTCCACGGTGACCCGACGCGTACCCTTGCTTCCAGTGGAACGCTTTGGTCAAACACATTCTTGTGCCCGATCCAAATGGAATGCAATCCTTCTGGTGATTCACCCACCAAGATCGTATGGCTCGTGCCGTCGAGAATGTCTCGGATTCCAACATCCTTATCGGTCGCGAGCATCAACGTCCCACGTCCTTGGCCATCAGTGATCCCAATATCGGAATAATTATTCTGGCAATTGGTTTGTGGATAACAGCGAAGGCTACGCTCACCGTAGTTGCCACCGTAGTCTGTCCTTGCGTAAAGCGTCGTCGATGTCGGCGTGTCGCCATTAGGCCTCATCGGTTCGCCTTGTATTGCCGATGGGCAAAGGTACGTTGGAATAAAGGTCTGGCCAACGGCGAGGTTGCTGGTGTGAATATAAGGTTCGCGTTGATTGATCGCCTCATAGACCCCTGCTTGCTCGATAAAAGGCAAAATCGACGCGCCCCAACTTAATCGCCAACGCGCGCGGATCGTGGGATTGGTCAGGCTGACACTTCCTGCGCCGCCTTTCGGGAAAACTCGGTTGACGCTGTCGTAGTTTTGTAGCCCCAAACCGATCTGTTTGAGATTGTTCATGCATTGCATCCGCCGTGCGGACTCGCGAGCAGATTGCACAGCAGGTAGTAATAACGCAATCAGCAGGCCGATGATTGCGATCGCGACCAATAGCTCAACAATCGTGAACGCTGTACGGGCGCGCAAACGAGTTAAACATGTCATTGAAGTGACTTTGGATGCGGTAATGGGGTGCCATTTGTGGATGGGAGAACCACAAATGAAGTACGTATCGCTCAATCATCAGCGACGTAAAGCCCCAAACCCGAGAGGGCACTCATCCGTCATCACGCTTGGTAGGTCTTCTGACTCATCGCGTCGGAACCACTCACTGCCTTCTCATCAGACTTTTGAAGCAAAAGCCCAACAATGGCACTTCGATTAAGAAGGAGGATTCCTTGGGTCGTCGACAATACAACTACCTGCATTGTCAATGACCGCGCGACTTACAGCGGCTGGGGCCGTCCCGGTCTTTCACCGGAGTTCCCTGTTCGCGTGGGTTGCTAGATGCGGACCACGCCACCAAACGTTGCTGTTTGCCGAAACAACACACGAGGACCGTGATCTGCCCGGCACGGGAAGAGTCTATACACTGGATGTCAGCGTTAAAAGATGTGCCGAGAGAAAATTTATGAATGGCAGGGTTCTAGCCCTTAACCGTCAGCTTTTCCGAGCATGCTTAGATAATTCCGCCATGGGTACGCAGCGGCGTCAAGTGGCTGGGCGAATCCAGGAACCAGAACCGTTCCCATTCGTCGACGATCATTCGCAAATCTTCGCTGGTGAACAGCAATTGCTGAACGCGACGCTCGGGTCGAGCGGAATAGATCGGCAGAAAGCAACCGACCGAAGTCGAGAGGCAAACGGCCAAAGTGATCAGTTGCAAGGTGCGGCGCATCGCGGGTTCCTCCATGAACGGGAGCGACAGTGCTGTCAGCGTTCGGTAACGATTGAAACTCTATATTTAGCAATGAGCGGGAAAATAAGTGTCCGGTACCTTTTGCGAGGAACTCGCCCTTCGGGTGCTTTGCACAAAAGGTACCGGACACTTATTTCCTGCTCGATCCTTAACCAACGAAAATCACTCGCTTGATCCATCGCTTGACGGAGTTATCCGGCGTGGCGTGGAGGCCAAGTGTTTTTCCAATTTTCTCGCGGCGATGATATCTTCCAGCGATGGTCTGACGGGCGATGGTATTTTTTCACCTTCGGTCAGTTTCATCACTTTCGCTTCCATCTCTTTCCCAGGCTTGAACGTAACGACATATTTTTCGGGGACATCTACTTGACGACCGGTTCGGGGGTTACGAGCCTTTCTTGCGGCCCGTTGCTTAACCTCGAAAACTCCGAAATTCCTCAATTCGATGCGACGTTCCCTGACCAGGGATTCGACGATCGAATCAAATGTCTTTTGAACTATTATTTTGGTTTGCTGCTGTGTCAGTCCGATTTCCTCGGAAATCGTTCGAACAATGTCTTTCTTGGTCAAAACTCGCTCCCTGACACCCGATCTCAACCTTGCGGCAATCGCCATAAACTGTTGCGATTGATTGACTTAGCGGTTGCCGAGTCTAGGTCGATTCAAGTGTCACGTCAAGCGCCGATAGCATCTTTACCGTACTGCAAAGTCCAGAAAACAAGCCAGCGTACAATCGTTATCGTCGGCAGAACCGGCAAACTTTAAAGATCCCTCGCAGTTCGTCGGATTTCAATTTCCGCGAGCGAATAGAGTTTGCCTTGACCGCTGCCTGGACATATCTCACAGGTCTTTTTCCAATCATTGCGGCTTCGCAAGTTGCCGTTCCAAAATGGCCACGTTCGGCACTGCGTCGGCCGAGCCGCATAAACCGTGCATTTCCGAGTCTCTGGGTGCAAAAAAATGCAGTCCCCGTCGGGATACTCAACCAGGCTCTTTTGCATCCCCACCTGGCGAACGAATTGATGTTCAAAATCGTCGACGTGCAGCTTCATTTCAATGGCTAAAGCGGCGATTTCCGAATCATCAACCCAGACGAAGCCGGGCGCACCGCTACAGCAATCGCCACAGCCCGTACACTCGAACGCCAAGCCATCTTGATACCAAGGTCGCTTCACCATCAATCACCCTCGTTTGACCTTATTCAGCTTTCGTTGTTTGTAACAGTTCTACGGCAAGATCGTTGATCGCCATCGCCGCCGCGTCAATCTGCTCGATCTCGGTAAAATGACCGGCGCTAAGCCTTAATGTTCCCTGGTAGGGAGCTTTTTGAATGAACCGGTGAATCAACGCCGTGCAGTGTAATCCACAGCGCACGTCGATAGAAAATTCGCTGTCGAGCAACGAGCCAATGAGACCTGGATCCCATTCATCAAACAGCAAGCTAGCGATCGGCAGTTCGCGGCCAACGATCGCGAATCCACCTTGAACGCTGGCAAATGCTCTCGCCATTTGATTGCATAGCGCAAGGCGTTTGGCACCCAGCGATTCGACATTCAGCGATTCGACATTCCGCGATCCAAGGTACTCCAGGCCTGCTAGCCAGCCGGCGATCGCCGGCACGTTTAAATTGCCTGCTTCTAACATGTCGGGCAGCTTACTAGGCATCCGTAATGATTCAGAAACCGATCCGGTCCCGCCGAAAGTTGTCGGTTTCAGCCGCGTCGCTGCCTTGGTCGAAACGTATAACATTCCCGTCCCGAGCGGGCCACAAGCTCCTTTGTGGCCTGGCGCAGCCAGCAGGTCGATTCCCCATTCTCGAACATCTACCGGCAGGTAGCCAAGTGACTGAGCTGCGTCGCAAAGATACAATGTCGAAGTGTCACGTAGGGCTGCACCGATGGTCGCGATATCTTGAACGGCTCCGGTCACGTTTGATGCATGCGCTAATGCCACCATGGCTGTCTTGTCGTCGATGCAATCCAGCATTTGCTGAATGTCGACATATCCCTCTCTGTCGCAATCGATGATGTCGAGTCGAATGACGCCACGCTCATGTAAGTCCGCAAGTGGGCGCAGCACGCTATTGTGCTCGATCGCTGATGTAACAATGTGGTTCCCTGGTCGCACCGAACCAAGAATTGCCGCATTCAGCGCCGCGGTTCCATTGGGAAAAAAAGCGATCTCACTGGCCTGCGCTGCATTCACTAAATTCATCAATTGACGACGGCATGATGAGACAATTTCGCTTCCCAGTCGAGACGCGCGATAATCGCCTCTTCCCGCCGCCGCACCAACGTCGCGAGCATACCGATCCATCGCAACGTAGACGGCTTCCGGCTTTGGCCAAGAGGTTGCCGCGTGGTCGAGATAGTTTCGACTTGGCAATTTTGATTCGGTGGTTTTCACTGCGGGTGCACCCATTGCGAAGACCCGTCTGCGAACTGCTCCTTCTTCCAAATGGGAACGGAGACTTTCAATCGATCAACGATTTTTTGCAACGACTGAAAGACCGCCAAGCGATGCGGCGAACTACAGCCAACGATCAAGCTCGCTTCGCCAACTGGCACCACCCCAAGGCGATGCACGATCACCAGTGCGGTAAGCCCGAACTCGGAAACAACCTCTCCACCAAGTTGCCTCATCTCCATTGAGGCCATCGGTTCAAATGCCTCGTAGCACAACTCAACCGTTTCTCGGCCATCGGTAGTTCGCCTTGTAACTCCTTCAAACCAACCATGAGCTCCGACATCGGGATCGACGATGTAATTTCGAAGCGATTCAATGGAGATCGACGAAGAGGTGATGTTGATGTGCAGTCGCATGTTCGGTAGCGAATGGGGCGTGTTCACGATTAACCTCCGCTGACCGGCGGGATCAACGCAATTTCTAATATATCCGTAAGCGTTTGATGACTGCTGACATACGATTGATTGACGGCTAATCGGCAACTTGAAAGCCATGGAATTAGCGCCGGCTCAGCGACACCAATGGCACTCATTAATTCACTTGCGGTGACCGGCAAGCGGACGTCAACGGTAATCGAATCGGCCTTTGCCAAGTCGCGTGCAATGGCGAACAGCAATACTTCAAACTTGGGCACGGTATCAATGGTGTTTAGGGAAATCGTGTGCTTGTCAATTCGCAAAATGCCGAAAAATGTCGCTCAATGCCGCCCAAAAAGTTCATTTTCTACTTTTGGCATTCGTCCATACGCATACGCCAGCAGTTTCAACGGGTGCAGTGTAGCACGGCCGCTGCCATGTTCGATCTGCATTTTACAGGCACTGCATTCGGTAGCGGCGGCTTGGGCTGAATGTTTTCGCATCGTAGTGATCAACGGCCAGCCGATTCTTAGGCTATTACGATAGTTTTTTTGTTGGAGGCCCCATGTTCCCGCCATGCCTGAACAACCCTTTTGAACGTCCTGGACGGTCAGGCCTGGAATCAGTCGCATTAGCTTGGGGCCAGGGTCACCATCATCGATTGCCCGGACGTGACAGGGTTGGTGATAAGCAATCTCGGCAGCGATCGGTTTGAAATCGAGCGACAAACGGTTTTGTTGGTGCAAGTCCCAGAGATAGCGACATGCTTCGAAGGTGTTCTTGGCGACCAAAATCGCATCCTCGTCGTCGAGCAAGTTCAAGTATTCTCGTCGCAAACAAAGCGCGGCTGCGGGTTCGGTAGCGATGATGGTGTAACCTTGGCGCACGGCATCTGCCAGGATTCGCACATTTTTCCTGGCAATCTTTATCGCCCCCTTCATGTCGCCTGCGGCGATTCTCGTCATGCCACTAACGACTTGGCGTGGCGGTACAAAAAGTCCGATCTGGTTATGTTGCAAAATCTCCGCAAGGGCTCTGCCCAGGTCGACATCGTGGTAGTTTGCATAGTGATCGACGAAATACACAACCTTCGTGCCGCCATGGCGAGAGGCTCGTGTCCATTGGCGCTTGGCTGCGTATCGAATGAAGGACTGGGCCGCCACCGGCGGTAATGGACGTGCCCTTGATAGTCCGAACGTGCGTTCCAGTAACCATCGCCACGTGGGACTAGCGATCAAGTAATTCGCCAGCAAAGGTACCATCGAGGCGACGGCAGACACACGATCGATTCGGCTGGCGAGCAACTCTGAAAGTTTCAATCCGTTGGTTGCAACGTACTGCGATTTGATTTCGTTTACGATTTTGGGAATGTCAACCGACGCTGGACATTCGAGGCGGCATTGGTGACAGCCGAAGCAAAGATCGGCGATTTCTTTCGCTCGATCCAGCGCCAAATCATTTGGGTCTAACGCCCCGGTCAACACGCCTCGCAACAAATTTGCCTTCGCGCGAGGCGACGCCTCCTCCGCAGGAAAAACGCGAAACATCGGACATTGCCGTTGGTCCGGCGATGTCGTTCGACAGCGACCGCAGCCGTTGCAGTTTCGCACGGCTTGTTCAATTTGTTTGCCCGCGCCCCAGTTTTGCAGTACGGGTAATTTGCGGACTGGATTGCCAGAAACCTCGGCCACAAGCAGTTCCGATGTACCGGCAGCGATCAACTCCCGTGATCGCTGACTGACTTCAATTTCTGCCGAAATGAGTCTGATGTTGTCATTGCACTGAGGGATTAATTCGCCGACCAATTTGCCCGGATTCATGACCCCACCGGGATCAAACAAACGCTTGAGCTTCAGCATCGCAGGCCAAAGGTCGCCGTACTGTCGCTCCAGCAACCAGGAACGGCTCAGCCCAGCCGCATGTTCTGTCCCGACGGCTCCGCCAGCTTTCCAGACAACCTCAGCAATCTGTTCGCTTAGGGGAGCGAGCAGTTCGCAATCGCGATCACTTGTCAGGTCAAGGAACGGGCGGATATGCAACTGACCGTGCCCGGCATGAGCGAAAATGGTCGCCGTTACCTGGTACTTCTTCAGCACATCTTGAATTTCCGTCAGCACGGTTGGGAGGTTCGCTGTCGGAACGATCAAGTCTTCGACAAACGGAACTGGACTTTGCTCCCCTTTGACACGATATAACCGCGGGATAACCCGCCTTGATAGCGCCCAAAACAAATCTCGCTGATGTCGATCCACTGTTTTCGTTGATGCAAATGCCAAGCCGCGTGGTTGACATAGGTCTTCCTCAATGGCGGCCAGTCGATCTTGAAGGTGGCCCAATGACTCACCCTGCAATTCCACTAAAACCATCGCTTCGGCGTCTCGCGGCAATAGCTTTGCAAATGCAGGCTCGGTTTCTCTCGCAATCTCCAGTAGTCGCCTGTCCATCAAGTCGCAGGCGACCACTCCGTGCCCAACTGCGGCTGCGGCACCGCGAGCGGCCGAATCGAGCCGTGAGAAAAACAACAAGACCACGCCTCGATAGGCAGCAACTGCCTCGGTTCTGACTGTCGCTTCGGTGATGATGCCCAAAGCGCCTTGTGTCCCAACCATTAGTTTCGCCAGGTCAACGACCCCATCGCCATCAACGATGCCATCGAAACGAATTCCGTTGCCCAGCGATGCTCTGGCGGCATAAGCCTCGATCTGAGTTTGGTAGGCCCGCACAATTTCTGAAACACCCAAGGCAAAACGGCCTTGAATGGTCGGTTCGTCCACACGGTGTCGGGACAATTCCGTCAGTTCACCCGACGCGGTGACAAACTCCAGCGACTCGACGGTATCGCGGGCCGATCCACTGCGCAAATAATGGCTTCCCGATGCATTGATGGCTAACACGCTACCCATTGTGGTCACGCTGCGAGTTGCCGGGTCAGGACCAAATTGGCGTCCCTCAACGGCAAGATCTCGGTTTAACGCTGCCAAAACCAATCCTGGCTGAACACGTGCCACGGAGCCGTTGGCGCTTGGCTGGCGATGCCAACGAGTCATATGCCGCGAAAAATCAATGATCAATCCGCGACCGAGCGACTCTCCCGCGACGCCACTTCCCGCGCCACGGGGGTGTATGGAAAGCGAATTTTGCACTGCATATTTCACGCAGGCCACGACATCCGCAGCAGAACGAGGTCGAATGATTCCAAGCGGACGAATCTGGTAGATGCTAGCGTCGGTTGCGTAGAGCTGCACGGATAACTCGTCGCAAAACACATCCCCGCGGATTTCTCCGCGAAGGTCGTCTTCGGCACGTTTTCGCTCGATGTCCATGATGCATAGTTCGAACCGTACCCAGGCAACAAGTCAAGTCGCCAAATGGCGTTATCGGCTACGATTGATCAGTTCGAGTACTTCGGCACGACTCTTTTGATCGTCACGAAATTGCCCCCGCATCGCTGACGTTAAGCACAAACTGCCCGGTTTTTTTATCCCGCGAATGGTCATGCACGAATGAGTTGCTTCCAAAACTACCGCGACGCCTCGTGCCTTCAACCTGTCCTCCATCAAATCGGCAATCGTCTGCGTCATCCGTTCTTGAACCTGCGGCCGCCGGGCAACTTCGTCAACCAAGCGTGCCAATTTACTCAACCCAACAACGGATCCATTAGGCAAATAGGCAATATGGGCCATTCCGGTAAAAGGCAATAAGTGGTGTTCGCACATGCTGCAAAAGCTGATGTCACGAACCAGCACGATTTCGTCGTACTCCTCGACAAATACTTTCGCCAAGTGCCGTCCTGGGTCATATCGCAGGCCAGCAAACATCTCCGCATACATCCTTGCGACGCGTGACGGCGTTTCCAAAAGTCCATCTCGACTGGGATCCTCGCCGACGGACTCCAGAATCTCACGAACGGCAGCCTCGATTCGCTTTAAGTCGACACCGTCAGGACGGGCCTCGTTTTTATCAACAAACACGGCGTGAAGTGGTCCAGTAGAGCAGGTGGTGGAGGGCGCTTGTTTGCGAAATTCACCACGAGTGTAATCAATTGCAGCGGTCGCTTCCATCGAACGGTTCATCTCAATCATGGGGATTTTGGCATGTAATTTCACGCGTATTCATCGCCATTTGCGGAAAATCTGGCGTTTTGCTTGACTCGTCAGACGTCGGAATACTCGTCCCACATGGTAGCTGTCACGCGGTATTCGACAACCGAATTAGCCCAAGATTAATTCACACTAATTAATTCGCACTAAATGGCGGTGGAAATTCTTTGGAGAGGTTTTTTCTCGTCACAGACAACTGATTGCCTGGCGAGTGCCCTAGTGAGAACTGGTTCAACATCCCAATCAACGTTCGCGCTCGCTCATCGACATTGACTTCCGCCAGTAAGTGTAACTTTGCGTCGCGACTGAGGCCCAGTGTATAGGCGATGATATCAGTAATCGGCCCCAACCCCATTTGGCCAGCCATCAGTTCATGCAAATTTTGCTGGATATTTGCACTCGGCGGAATGGCGAGGGCAAACGCATCCAGAAGAGCTGCCCGGAGCAGCTTTCGCTGCTGAGGCTCCGTAGGTAGCAGCAAATCAGAACGAACTTCGACCTCCGCCATTCGAAACGACCGGTTCGTTGGCAACTCGCGAATCACCCTGGCCCGCTTCGCACCGACGAGCAAGATATTGTGGTGGCCCGCTTCGGTTTCTGCGTGGGAAATAACCTTTCCAATGCAGATTGCTGTCGCGATTTGCGGCTTGTCTGACAATAAATCGCCGACCCCCGATGTCAATGTTGCCATCGCAATCAAGCCGTCCGATGCCAGCGATTCACGCAACATGTCACAATATCGCGGTTCAAAAATATGAAGTGGTTGCATCGCATGCGGAAAAACAACCAATTCTGGCAATGGAAACAAGCGAACGACTCCGTCAAAATCGTCCGGTAGCCGTGTGATTTCTTCTAAGTCTGCCATCAAAGCTCACCCTTACGCAGCACGCCTGGACGATTCGCGTTCAACGGGTTTGCTTCGTTCGGATGGTTCGCTTTCGGCAATTGAATCGGCATCTTCGAACGAAACAACATGCGGTCGACGCCGTAGGCTTTCATTTTCTGGTTCCATTTTGTCGAACAGGGATCCGACAAGTTTTGGATTCAAACAAACGTAGCTCCAAATCAGCCCCGCCGCCGCTCCGCCTACGACGTCGCTGAGAAAGTGTGAGCCCGCATGCAGTCGCTGCAACACGGTAAGACCGCAAAAGAGCATGAACAGCCAACGACCTTTGGGTGCCACGATGCAGAGTCCAATGGTCAACGCGGTTGCGGTTGCCATGTTACCGCTGGGAAAGGCGCGCGTTCCGGCATCGAAGCTCGCGACTTGGTTGAGTGTCCAGTCAAACCGCCACAGCCAGGCTGTTTCCAGCGTGGCAAAATCAAGGTTGATTTGGCTCGGTTTAGGGCGAAGTACAAACATCTTCAAGATCGTCGCGACCGCCCCGCCACCACAAGTCATCGCAGCGATTCGCGGAATCAACCAGCGCTTCTCAGGCGCCAGGAGTAAAACGGCGAGTAGAATGAAAAAAACGCCTGTGCCGTGAGCGTATCCCCGCGTCAACTCGATCGCATCGGCAAAATCGCTCGAAAATGGCTCTCCGTCAAACCATCTCGCAATCGGTACGTCGATGAGCGTAAAAAGTGGCACCGAAAACATCGCGAAGACCGCAGCCCAAAGAAGTAAGTCGGGGCGTTTGACGATGGGGTCCAAAAACGAGTTTCTGCCCGCCGAATCACCCTGGGGCGAAACCTGCGACTGACCGTCGGGTGTGAGCAAATGACTCATGATATTCCTCGAATTTTTCTACGGGGGCTCCGCTTGTGTAACAAAGCGTCAGTGTCATCCGACAGAGCATTTCCTCGGTCGATGCTTAAGTAAGCCGCAACGCGTAAGCGTGCGGGCTGAATTGCTGAGCGCGGACGCTCCACGACCGAATGCCGAATGCCACCGAATCCAACGCGCAGCGTTCAAACATCAATCGAACGCGACCATCCCGTCGGCCCGCAGGTTTACGCCAAGCGGCTTAGCTAAGGAACAGGACCGAAGTAGATTCCCTGATTGCGCAACCTCGGTTGTTGCTAGCCGCTTGTTGATTTGGTAACCCGCTGCGTAAGCGAGGAATAACTGCGATCCCTCGCTTACGCATTCGGGTTATGATTTGCACGCTAAAAATTTAAACCACAACAAAAGCAACAGCCCGCTAGCCCCAGTATGATGGATGATAGCAACTACTGGAGCTCTCAATGATATCGAATACTTCATCGCCATTGGTCACATCATTTCTGCTGTTTCACCTGCTGAACCACAGTTTTTTGGCTTGTGCAGCCGGAGCTTCGCCCGTTGATTCACGGTTGCCACACTGGATTTGGACTACCGAAAAACTCGATTTGCAAGATCAAGCAAACACCAACGATTTTGTAACCTTTGAAAAAGACTTCGACATTTCGTTGCCGTTACGTTCAGCGAGAATTCGGCTGGGAGCCGATTTTTGTCAAGCAACCGTGTTCATCAATGGTGTGCGAGTGATAAGTGTCGAACCCTATTGCCAGTTAGTTGATGTTGATATCACTCACGCAATGATTCTGGGCAAGAACTTGATTCGCATTCAGGCCAACAAGGTGAGCGGTCCCTCAGCAATTGCGGCAAGTTTAACGCTTGGTATCGCGGACCTAACTGTCCTGACCGAATTCAATACCGATCCATCGTGGACCTATTCGGCAGATACATCCAATGTTAACAGCGACGGTATCAAAAGTCCTGCGGTTAGCTTGGGACTGGTTACGCCAGAACTTTGGGGCGTCGACCGTAGGTCTGCAAAAGTTGATTCCAGTGAAAATTACGAACAATGGCAACAAGCAACTCCAGGTACGCGAACGGCAGAAAACAAATTCTGGACTGCTCCAGGATTTGAGATTTCGCTGATCCATAGCGCAACCGCCGACGAGGGCTCTTGGGTCAGCATGGCGTTTGATCCCAAGGGCCGCTTGACGATTGCGCGAGAAGATAAGGGCCTACTCCGCTTAACGCTGGACGATTCGAAACGCGTCGTTAACCGCGTACAAACCATCAACGACGATTTGCTAGAATGTCGAGGATTACTTTATGCGCACGGCGCACTGTACGCCAACGCCAACAATTCCAAAGGGCTCTATCGTCTGCGACATATTGGCGATGACCACGATGATGGCATACTGAATGATGTTCAGCTTTTAAGAGAGTTTCCTGGCGGTGTTGGACACGGAAGAAACGACCTCGCACTCGGTGCCGACGGATGGATCTATTCGATTCATGGTGATTCCGTGGATTTTCCAACGTCCAACGCCATTGATCGAACATCGCCGTTTCGCGACGCTCGCGAAGGAACGCCTGCGGGCCAAGGCTACGTTATTAAAACTGACCCTGACGGCAAACAATGGGAAGTGGTTTGTTCAGGACTAAGAAATCCCTTCGGCTTGGCTGCGAATCCTAGTGGTGAATGGTTTACTTACGACGCAGATGCCGAGTTTGAATTGGGAACGCCATGGTATCGCCCCACTCGAGTTCTGCACTTAGTCTCGGGAGCTGATTTTGGTTGGCGCGCTGTGACCGGAAAGTGGCCACCCTATTTTCCGGATCATCCCGACAACGCAATGCCAACTTTGGATATTGGAAAAGGTTCGCCTACCGCTGTCTTGTTCGCAACGGAAGCTGATTTTCCTGATCGATATCGACGATCACTATTGCTCTTGGACTGGACTTATGGGCGGATCTTGGCGGTTCATTTATCGCCTCGAGGTGCCGGCTTCCGAGCCACTGCGGAAACGTTTTTGCAAGGGCGACCACTCAACGTGACCGACCTCGCGATCGGACCGGATGGAGCACTCTACATCATCACTGGCGGGCGAAAGACTCAGTCTGCTCTCTACCGAATCGTGTTCGCGGGCGAAGCACAAACGCCGAATCCTTTATCCTTGCATGAAACTCACTGTGCCGAACACGCAGCAAATATCGTCGCCATTCGCCAAGAACTCGAAAGGCTGCATGTAGATTCTGGGAGTGGAAATCTTGACTTGGCGTGGCGACAAATGGACTCGCTTGACCCAACACTTCGCCATGCCGCGCGCGTTGCGATTGAACACCACTCACTGGACAAGTGGCGCGAACGAGCATTGTCAGAGTCTCGCGTTACTGCTGGACTCGAAGCATCATTCGCAATGATTCGATCCGGTGAAAATGCATTCACAGAACCAGCGCTGTCCCGCTTAACGTCGCTCAATCCAGCGACGCTTACCGTCGGTCAAACCTGGAGCCTGGTCCATTGCTACTCGCTGCTAAGCAAGTCGGCGATGATCGAATTGCAAGCAAGGCGAGTTGATATTCTCAAACAATTCGATAGTGTTTTTCCACATCCGCTGGCGGATTCGGTCACGATCAGTGCTTGTGGCACGAGCTCTCAATTGCAGGGAGCAATCGCGATGCTGCTGGTCGACCTGGGTTCTGCATCGATTGTGGAAAACAGCTCACAAACATTATTACTCAGCGGTGCACAGGAGGACCGCCTGAACGGAATGCTTGCGATACGAAATGCTAAAATCGGCTGGACCATTGAAACTCGAAAGCTTTTTTTTCGCGAGTTGAACCGTAGGAGTGAACTCCTCCGAGGCGAAGGAATGGAGTCGTTCTTGTCACAAATACGCGGCGATGTGACCGCCAGTCTAACTGAGCTCGAGCAAAAAAATTTGGCCGATTTGCTGGTTCCATCGGCCGACACCGCTGATGAGTTGATCGCGATAACCCGCCCGCTGGTCAAGAAATGGACAGTGAATGAATTGGTTCCGTTGCTTGCGGACTCAGCCTACAAGCCCGACCCGATTCGCGGAGCAGCGGTGTTTCGCGAAGCGTTATGTAGTCGCTGCCATCGAAGCGGTGCAAGCGGTCCTGCGGTTGGTCCTGATTTAACTCACGTTTCGAATCGCTTTAGTCATCAGGACATCCTGCGTTCGATCATTGAACCATCGCATGTCGTCGCCGAAACCTATCGCAAAGTACAGGTGTCCACGAGCGATGGACGAATCATTGTGGGGCGGGTGCTTGTTGAGGGAGACTACCGAGCTCAGACATTGCGGATTGCAACTGACCCGCTGAAGCCGAGCGAGATTCAAGAAATCAACAAAACGGTTATCGACGCGATCATCGACTCGCCCGTTTCACCAATGCCAGCAGGTTTGCTAGACAGTTTTCAAGCCAACGAGATTCTGGATTTGCTGGAGTATTTTTCGGTTGCACAAAAGCCTTAGCGTTTCCGAATTGCGGCCGATTCAACATGGTATCGGTATTGGGTAATCGTTCCATCTTTGATGCGTTCAACCACTTCGGCGATGACAGTGAGCGGGACTAGGAACCATTCTCGTGGTTGAACTTTGCTGCCGAAGCGGTCAGCTAGGGCGACGTCCAGTCGGGCTTTGGCGAAGAACTTGTGCAAGGTGGCTTCCAGGGCCTTGCGGTTGATGTTGGCTAGTTTGTAGGTGGCGACTAGTTCTGCGTCCGATAACAAAAACGTTGGGTCCTTTTTGGCACCGGCGATTCGCACGGCGGGATCGCCGCCAGTGACGCCGATCTTGTGCAGCACCTCGCGGTTGTTTTGGATGAAGGGATCGTCCGACAGGCTGCGAGCCACGTAGATCGTTCCCGATTGAGTGTCGTCGTTGGAGGCAGCGTCGGAAAAAAGCGGGCCGGCATCGCTGTAGTCTTCGTCAGTCTCCGGTTGTGGAGGCACGATGCGGCGACTGTTGTCATCCTTGTTCAGCGCCCGGCGCAGCGATCGTATCAGCAAGTCCGATTCGGTACCGTTGTCAAAAATTACTCGCAATCGTCTGTCGCGTTCGCCGTGCTCGGGCGTAAACCACTGGCCCACATCGGCGACCAATGCTTTGTGACCATCAAGTATGAACCAGTCGTGTTTCTTGATCTGCGTTCGGTGACTGGTCTTGAATTGCTCGGTTGTTTGTCGGCCAGTCTCAATATCAGCTTGAACTGCCTCGAAGTCCGAGCGGAAGTCGTCGAAGTCCTCGCACGGTTTGCGCTGGGCAACTTCGTCGGGCGAAGTCCGCTCGGCGTTTCTTTCTGATGCGATACGAACATGTTTCATCGACGTGATTTCGCTGTCGATCCCGAGAGCCTCCAGCAATTCATCGTCGGTGTCTGCTTCATAGTCCTCGCCAGGTTCGGCGACAACTTCATGCCCCGCACCACCAGGCGTTTTTTTCGCAACTGGACGAGTGAAACCAGACATCAAGTTGGTGTCGTCCAGCGGTCGTAGCAGTTCCATGCATTCGCCGTCCGACCGGATGCGATCCAAACGGACAGCGTAAAGCCGTTCGAAGATATCGCGACCATCGCCGTGTTGAGGAGAGCGTCCGTGCTCGCGAGCGAAACGTTGGATGTCCTCAAAGCCCGCGATGATCCGCTCCTGCTTGGCTGTGTAGGTTTGATCCTGTTTGACTTCCGTTTCTACACCAAGTTCGGCGAGCAATGCGTCGTCATCGTCGGTGAAGGAAGAATTAGGAATTACGAATTTTGAATTACGAGTTGCCTTTCGATTACTTTTGTCACCAGCCGCTTTTTTCATTATTCCTAATTCCTAATTCTTTCTTTCCTGCTTCATCCGCGCCAAATACGCGATCCCTTCCGCCATGCGTCGTTCCCAGGCATCTTGGCTTGTGATCGATGGCAAACGGCCACGTTCGTTCTTAAACTTCAACGCCCGTTTCGCCAAATCGCGAGCCTCTTCGGGTGACAACTGCACTCGCCGACCCGCAATCGCCGTCTGCACTTGACGCAGCCGATCCTCATTCATGGTCTTAGCCAGAATGTTATAAGCTTCGCCGAACGGATTGATCGAATCGATCAAGTCCACGTTC
>JAYVSE010000160.1:0-33656 GCA_043775635.1 Planctomycetaceae bacterium
TGTAGGCACTCCGCAAGGCGCGGTGATTTCACCGTTATATGCGAACGTGTTCTTGCATTATGTCTTCGACCTCTGGATCAACGAATGGCGGAGACGCAGTCAACGGGGAAGACGTCTGACGTGGGCGAAATTCTCAAGGCTCAGTCGACAATGGTTACCGACTCCGAAGATCCTTCATCCTTATCCCAATGTGCGGTTTGCCAGTCAACATCCAAGGTAAGAGCCGTATGCGGTAGTTCCGCACGTACGGAACTGTGCGGGGGGCGGTCGACAGTGACCGTCCCTACCGCGATGTTACCGCTGATACGAATTCGTCAAGTAGCGATCCAGCACGCATGGCCGCCAATATACCCCTCAAAAATCACTTTTGACAAGCGATTCTTCGTGTTTATCAGATAACCCGCTGCGTCAGCGAGGATCTTGCGTTGCTCGAATAACTGGACAGTGCCTAGTCGAGAAGGCGGCACTGGTGCTAATTCAAGATCAAGTTTCTGCGAATTTAACATTGATGGCATGAAAACGCCAAAGCCTTGCCCTAATCGGATTGAAAACAACTTGCCAGCTCCCTAGGCATGCGTGCAACTTTTTTGCGCTGTCCCGACTTGATTTAAAGATAAAGTACCGGGACATTCTTCCATTCGATCGGCAAAGACATATTTGGCATATTACTTGCTACAATGTGCAAATTGATCCTGGCTTCAAAACGGTGGTTGAATCAATTTTGAATACATACCTAAAGGCAATACGTGCAAGAATTCGCCGCGTGATGAACCGTGACCACGGAACAACAAGGGACATTTGTTAGTGAAACGCATTGGAATTCTTACCGCTGGTGGCGATACACCGGCGCTCAACGCGACGATTCAAGGCGCGGTTGTTCAGGCGAATTTGCGTAAAGTCGAGGTGATCAGCTTTATCAAGGGCTTCAGCGGACTGCTCAATCCGCGGGTGCCCCATGTACGGCTCAATCCGTTGTTCTGCACGATTCCTGAGTTGGATGGTTGTCGCGGCGGAACGATCATCGGAGCTTCTCGAGATTTTGTCGATCACAAAGACATCAAGACCATCGAGCAGGTGGTTGACCGCCTACGTCGATTGCAGTGTGAAGGTCTGATATGTATCGGCGGCGATGGCACGCTCAATGGGATGCAAGCGATCTCTAACTACATGCCGACGGTCCTGGCACCTAAAACGATTGATAACGATCTGGGGCTCAATTACCGACATGAACCCGACGAATGGGCTCGTGAAGCGTGTGAAGCGTCTCCAGGTTATCACTATCGGCGCGGACCATCGCGAGTACGCTTTGACTTGGAGCAGATGGTCAACTACGTAACGCCTGGTTTCGCAACCTCGGTCTACGTCTCTGCATCGGGTGTGCAGCGTATTCGCACGACTGCGGAGAGTCATCGTCGCATTGCGATCATTGAGGTTATGGGGCGGCATTCTGGCTATCTCGCATTAGGAACCGCGTATGGTCAACCGGATATTATTCTTGTGCCTGAGTCACCGCTAAACATCGAACGGTTGGTCAGTCGAGTGCTCGAGATCTACGACTTACAAAAGAATGTTGTGATCGTTTGCGCGGAGGGTGTTGTCGACGAACAGGGTGAAGAGTTGGGTTACGAGAGAGCATCGACCGATCCGGCTGGGAACAAGATTTTATCGGGAGCCGCCGAAGCTTTGCGTCAAATCCTTGTTCAGCGGATCGGTGATGAATACTTTACCACCAAGCGGCGAAATGAATCCGCTAAGGCTGCCATCTTTACTCGAAAAGTTGGACATACACAGCGTGGAGGAAGACCCATTCTGTTCGATCGCTTCTATGGGGCCCAGTTGGGCGGTCAAGCCGTAGAAATGTTGCTGGAAGGTCGAATCAATGGCGTTTCGGTATTGATGTGGAATCGTGACCATGGTTTCAATGTTGCGGGATGTGAAGCTCACGATTTTCGCGATCGCTGGGGGTTGATTCATCCGCGGCAGATGCACCCTAGCTTTTACGACAGCGACAACCTCAACGCCTCCCAGACTGGCATCAATTATCTCTTGCCGATCTTTACCAATGCGATCGGCCAAGATGATATGGAAGACGTAAGGCGGACCCTTTTTGCAGCGGGTAACCTGACCCAACCGTTTCACTCTGTCAATGTGGATATCAATAAACGCATTTGCTTTTTAGTATAGCGTACACCTTCGAAACCTGCGGCAAGCACCGCCAGCCCACTTAAACCAATGACCGAAATAAATCAACAAGTGCAGCGTCAGTTGAGCGAAGACATCCGATTTTTGGGAGGCTTGCTCGGTGACATTATTCGACGACTTGCTGGCGAAGAGGCATTCGAGTTGGTTGAAGAGATTCGCGCTGCAGCGAAAGCGTTGCGTGCCGAACCGTCGATCGAAGCCGCCAAGAGCTTGCGCGAGCGATTGGATCGACTTGAGTTGCCCGAGCTGCGGACGCTCATTCGAGCGTTTAGCATCTACTTCGATCTCGTGAATTTGGCCGAACAGCAGGCGCGAGTTCGAGCCAATCGACTGCGAACTTTGAAGTTGGCGCCTGAGCCTCTGGCGGAAAGCCCCCAAGCGGCCCTAGTACGCATGCGTGAGAATGGATGTACGGACGAGCAGGTCACCAATCTGCTGGACCGAGCTTTGCTTAGTTGTGTATTTACTGCGCACCCCAGCGAAGCGCGTCGCCGGACGGTGTTGGAGAAACTAAACACGATTTCTGCTGAACTGGATCGCCTTGAGTATGTTCATCTGTTACCCAATGAACGCGAAGATGCCATCGCGGTCATAGCCGAGCAGCTCGAGACGATGTGGATGACTAGCAGCGTTCGCTCTGACCGCCCTGTCGTGATCGATGAAGTGCGTCAAGGGTTGGAATTGGTCGAGGACAGTCTGTTCGAGGTTATCCCGCGCGTCTACCGGCAACTTGAAACGGCCATGACGGTTGTGTACCCCGAAGTTTTCCAATCGCAAAATAGCAACTACCACGTTCCCGCTATTCTGAAATTCGGTTCGTGGATCGGTGGAGATCGCGATGGTAATCCGTTTGTAACTCACGATGTGACGGCCGAAACGATCCGTATTCAACAAGAAGTACTGCTCAAGCACTATTTGAAACTGGTAGATCAACTCGGCACACATCTAAGTCATTCCGAGCAGTTTGTGCAACTTGGTGCCGAATTCAAGGCGACGCTGCAGGCAGACGCCGAACAATTTGGACCGCATTCGGCTGCCGATGAGAATGTGCCCGTACGCCGAGTTCGGAACTCTCGCGACGACGAACCGTATCGGGTCAAGTGCCGATACATTGCGACCAAGTTGCGACGTACGCTGGACCACTTCCGTACTTTTGTTCCCAGTTGGTGTGAGGAATCGCCTTCGCTACCTGCAGGAGTCTACACGTATCGAAAGCAGTTGCAGGACGACCTAGAGAGCATCGCTGTTGACCTGAAATCAGTCGGTGCCCGATACGCCGCTCAAGGGACGATCCGCGAGCTGATACGACTGGTGCAGGTGTTCGGTATCCACATGCTGACACTCGACATTCGGCAGCATAGTGTTCGTCATGTTTCGGCTCTTAGCGAGATCTTCGCTTGGTGTGGCGTTCATGCGAATTACGCAAAGTTGAATCCCAATGAACGATTCGATCTGCTGTCCAAGGAACTGCTGGAGCGAAGGCCGCTCCTACCGACTCACTTGCCGTTTTCGGCCGAGACGAACGAAGTCATCCAGACATTTCGGACGATCTCGGCGGTGCTCGAGCAACAGTCTCCCGAAGCGATTGAAACTTACATCATCAGCGGTGTTACCGACCCAGCCCATGTTCTGGAAGTTCTATTGTTAGCCCGCGAAGCAGGTCTTTTCGATCCGGACAAAGGCATCAGCCGCTTAAACATCGCGCCACTGTTTGAAGCCCTCGAACCACTCAGTTCAGCGACCACCATTATCAATCGCTTGCTCAGTTTGGCGATCTATCGGAAACATGTTGAACTGCGAGGTAACATTCAGGAAGTGATGATTGGTTACTCGGACAGCAACAAGGAAAGTGGCTTTCTGCAGTCGGCCTGGGCGCTTTATCGAGCTCAGCGTGGCTTAGGGGAAACTCATCGTCGCACAGGCGTGGCAGTCCAGATTTTTCATGGTCGTGGCGGTGCGGTTGGACGTGGCGGTGGGCCAGCCAATCAAGCCATTCTTGCACAGCCGCCAGGGTCGACCGGTGGTCGCCTGCGGATCACCGAGCAGGGCGAAGTCATTGCGGATCGCTATGGACATAAGGCCATCGCGGAGCGGCATTTGGGGCAACTGATCAACGCAGTCCTTCGCAGTAGCTTTACGGTCGACGTCGACAACCACGATCCGCTCTGGGAAAGACTGGTTGAACGCTTAGCCGAGAACGCTTGCAAGCACTATCGCAATTTGGTTTACGACACACCCGAATTCTTGAGTTACTTTGAGCAGGCAACACCGCTCAATGAAATCGGAAGTTTAAAGATTGCCTCGCGACCAGCGCGTCGCAATACCGTTCAAGACATCGACCAATTGCGAGCCATACCCTGGGTTTTTAGTTGGATGCAGAGTCGACATACGCTGCCTGGCTGGTTCGGTCTGGGCAGCGCCATCTCGGAACACTTGGACGAGAATCCCGACGATCTAGCCGCACTCGTATCGATGTATCAAGTTTGGCCGTTTTGGCAGACGCTAATCGATAACGCTCAAATGATTTTGGCGAAGGCTGACATGGTCATCGCTCGTCAGTACGCGGAGCTCGTACAAGATGAAAGAACTCGCACAACCGTCTTTGATCGAATCGAAGGCGAATACCGCCGAACCGTCGATGTGATTCTTAAAATAACCGGTCAAAAGATGTTATTGGAGCGAGCTCCCGTATTGCTACATTCCATTGAACGTCGAAATCCTTACGTCGATCCACTGAGCTTTATTCAGCTTGTTTTATTGCGTCGATTGCGATCCGGTGCAGAACCACGTGACGAAATTTTAACCGTCGTACTCGAAAGCATTAATGGCATTGCTGCCGGCCTCAAAAATACCGGGTGATGCTGGATCGGCGCGTCAGTGTCAGCGTACCGCGAGAGCGTTCCCGGCTGGTGATTGGAACCCAATTCGACAACCCGCGTGGCGTTGTTCTCGTTGCACGCGGAAACGCTGGGTTGCGTCTCTTTTGGCAACCGCCGATTCGCATGCTCCATAAAAACTGCAATTCATCTGATTATTGACATCATTTATGGTCCCATCGATTGGATTTATAGGTATCCTTGACGCTTCTCGATTTTAGTCACACCCAAGTACCCTAGCACCCTGTGCCACCATGCGATCTCAAAGACAGTCTTTAGCAACCATGTTTGTTTTATGGATCTCGATTTCGACGGCAGTCGTTGCGTCAGCTCAATTTGATGGCATGTTGTCGCGTGTACCTGCGGATGCGAACACGCTGATCATGATCAATGCTGAGAAGATGTTTGGCTCGCCACTAGCCGACCGCGAACGCTGGACTGCGAAACGAAAAGCGGCATTCGATGCGGGCGTCTCGGCACTTCCGCCAGATGCGTCAACCGTGCTGATGGCTGCTCGAACCGATTTTGAAACAGGAAGGAATCTTTGGGAATTGTCGCTCATGCGATTCGATGGACCTAGAAACGTCGCCTCTGTCGCAAAAAGATTCGGTGGCTCGATCGAAAGGATTCAAGATCGGGACGCGACTCGACTTCCAACCAATAACTATGTTGTCCAGATTTCACCTAACCTTCTCGGATCCCATACGCCTGCTAGCCGCCAAGACGTTACTCGTTGGTTGCTGTCAACGGATAAAACCAGCTTGACTCAAACGATGTCGCCATACCTCTTAACCGCTCAGAGCTATGCGACAAAGGTTGGAACACCCATCGTGATGGCGATTGACGTTTCAGGCGTTTTCTCTTCAGATGAGGCTGCGGCGCGTTTGGAAACTTTCGAATCGCTGAAGGATAATAAGGAACTTGCGGTTTCGATCGGAAAACTTGCCAGTGGTGTTCAGGGCGCAACGCTCGGAATCACAATCGGTGATTCTGCCATCGGAGCGATTCGCGTTGACTTCTCAGAGTCTCCTCAGCCGTTGGCAACGGTTCTCAAGCCGGTTCTGATCGAAGCGATTCAACGGCATGGTGCGATGATCGATGACTTTGAGAACTGGCAATCGTCAGTTGAAGGCAATTCATTCATGCTTAGAGGGCCGCTTTCGACAACAGGAGCAAGACGTGTGCTAAGCGTACTTGAACTGCCCGCTGCGCTGGCTCAGGTGCTTGAAGAAACTGGTGGATCCGCCAGCAGCGGTTCTGACGGCTCCAAACCGTCGCAGCTATATTACCAATCAATCACAAACTTGTTGAGCGACATTCGTGAGAAACCTAAAAAAGACCACGTTCAGACCACCGGACAAGCTGCCCTCTGGTACGGAAAGTACGCTACAAAAATCGATAATTTGCCAATCCTTGGCGTCGACTCAACGCTGCTGAATTACGGATCCGACATCGCCGGAGGCCTTCGCGATGCGCAGTCTGCGTTACGTGGGGTCGGCATGCGCACAAGCATCCGAACCTTGAGCGTCAACAATTCCAGTAGCGGGCCAGCGGTTGCCTTAGGTGGCTATAGCACCGGTGGCTATGGTGGCGGAGATAGCTACAACGGCGGCTGGGGTGGTTACAGCTATAGCTATTTCGATCTGCGAAGCGGTGCTCGGGCACAAGATAAAGCAAACGCGGCCGTACAAATGGAAGAACGTGTATCGGGTGTCGCCGCCGTTCAATCCATTTGGAAAAACATTGACGAGGCGACCGCCATGATCCGCCGTGAGATGACGCAGAAGTATGAAGTAGAGTTCTAGTGGGACAGCGCCACTTTTCGGACTCGCCAGTCCGTCCATCAGTCAAACGATCTATGGCAAGATCATCTTCATTTACGATGCCGTCAGCAGATCGTTGATCCGTACAAACTTTATTTTTAAGTTTGCGGCTTCCGGCGCTAACTTTTTCTTGCGGTCACATCACTCAGGACCTCTAAAAGTTCGCCGATCGTGTGCCGCATCTCCAGCGGATGCCTCAGATAAAGATTTGCTGTCACCTTGTAACGATTGCATCGTCCTTCCTTTTCAATCTGCAGGTAGCCTGCGTCGGCTAACTCGGCCACGATTCGCTGTACCATCCGTTCGGTGATCCCGACTGCGGTGGCAACGTCGCGCAAACGCTGGTCCGGCTGGCGGTAAAGGCACAGCAGCACATGCGTGTGATTGGTTAGGAAAGTCCAGCTCGTCTTGGGCGCCGTGACCGCGGAAACCGAGGCCAACGCACGGCTTAGAGGTTTTTCTGGTTTATTTTTAGTTTTTTTCACATCCCACCATTGAGCGAACGCCGATACGCGACTATAAATACACGAATCGAGGTTCGTGTAACGATTTACGTGAATTATACCGCCAGCAAAAAGAAGATGCCATGTGGGACCTGTTGCAGATCAATCTCTGTTCGCCGCTGTCGCTCGCGTTCGTACTGGGGATCGTTTCTCGGCTAATCCGAAGCGAGCTATCGATTCCTCGCGAACTGTACACTTCACTTTCAATCTACTTGCTTTTGGCATTAGGACTAAAGGGGGGGGGTCGCGCTTTCGCACAGCAAGTTTGAAACGATGCTGTGGCCGGTGCTGGTAACTCTCGGGCTGGGAATTCTGACTCCGATCACTTCGTACGTGGTGCTACGCCGAATCGGAAGATTCAATATCGCGGACGCTGCGGCAATTGCCGCCCACTATGGATCAGTTTCGGCGGTAACCTTCATCGCCGCTCAACAATTCGTACAAACCCTCGGCTACCCTTCGGAAGGCTTCATGCCGACACTGGTAACGCTGATGGAGAGCCCTGGCATCCAGATTGCCTTGGCAATTGGGGCGATCCAGATCGCCAAACAGAACGCGGGTCGTTCGGCAAACGGCTTGGAGTCGTCGGCTCCCGAACGCCCGATGAAAGCGGTGTTGCATGAAGTACTAACCGGTAGATCGATGATCTTGATGGTCGGAGGGCTCATTATTGGATTCGTGATGGGTGAGAAAGCCTACGAGCCGGTGAAGCCGTTCTTTGAGGGGATGTTTAAGGGAGCCCTCACGATTTTCTTGCTTGAGATGGGGCTTACGGCGGGTTCGAGGCTAGGGGATTTAAAGTCAGCGGGGGTATTCCTACTCGGGTTCGGTACGATCATACCCGTGCTGCATGGAACGATCGGGGTGCTGATTGGAGACTGGGCGGGGCTGTCGATCGGTGGGGCGACGGTGCTTGGTGCCATGGCGGCAAGTGCCTCCTATATCGCTGCGCCGCCTGCGGTCCGCATGACACTTCCCGAAGCGAATCCGACCTACTACTTGACGTCAGCGCTCGCGATTACTTTTCCGTTTAACATTGTGCTAGGCATCCCGATTTACTTCCACATCGCCAAGACACTCAGCGGTCAATAGCACGAATATGCGATCTCTCAACGCTGTCTTCGCCGTTGAGATTACAAATATTGCAGACTGTCTTTCCCATTGTCATTCATGTCGAAAAAATTAAGGAGCACTGCGTGCATACCACACCACTCACACTTATCACCATTGTGTCCGAGGCGATCTTGAAAGACCGTCTCGTAGAGGAGTTCACCCGGCTCGGGGCAAAACGTCATACCAGCACCGATTGTGAGGGGATGGGTTCTCAACATCGCCGCGCCGGCGAAGTCCTCGGAGCCAACGTCAAGCTGGAGTTCATCGTTTCACCGGAGTTGGCGAACGAGATGCTCAAAGCATTGGCCGAAGAATACTTTCCGCGCTACGCCGTCATTGCTTACATCAGTTCAATCGCTGTCGTTCGAGGAGAAAAATATGTTTGAATCAAAGCCGATCACCCGATCGGCATCGACGCTGAATCGACGCCTACTGTTGCAAGTCGGTGGACTGGATTTGTGACACACCGGCTGGTTCATAGGGTAGTCGCGCCGAACCGGCCGAGCGTATGTCAAAAGGCGAACGCTATGGCAGTACGTAGGCGATACCAGCCACCATGCCGTCGGTTGTTTTCAAATGGATTACGTCATTAGATTGCTAAATTGTCAGCGTTTCGTTTGGCGTTAAGACTTTCGCCGCTGCTTCAGCTTTTTAACGAGTTGTGCTTGTGACGGTCGTCTTGGTCGGTCGACCGGAACATCGATTCGTTGCGTTCGCTTGGTTTGATACGCTCGGATTCGAACCGCCAACGGACTGCTCGCGTCGAATCGCAGGTGCGTGATCGACACAACGACGGCGTTCGTTCCAAACATGCCAATGTCACACGTGATGCCGCCTTCGTCACCAAGATTTATGACCGAATCAATCTGCACGGATTGATTCGCCTCGATCGCCGTTCCGCGTTGCCGCAACGATCGTACGAGACTCGGCGTCACATAGGCTTTGATGGGCAATTGGTCCTTCATCGCCTGGATCAATTCCCGAACTTCAATTTTGTCATCGATCATGCTCCTACCTATTCTGTAGTGTCCGCGTCTCATCGAATCATTGTGACCAGTCTAACCACACCGATCGACTCGCTCAATCGGTCGGTCTACTACGCGATAATCTCCTGGATTACTTTGGCTTCTTGGACACCGGTCAGCTTTTGATTGAGCCCACCATAAAAATAGGTGAGCAGTTGATGGTCAATCCCCATGAGACGCAGAATGGTAGCATGTAAATCTCGCACGTGACGACGATCAACTGCTGCTTCTGCACCCAGTTCGTCGGTCTCACCGTAACTCACTCCACCCTTCACGCCACCTCCGGCGAGTCAATAAGTAAACCCCTTCGGATTGTGATCGCGACCACCCTTGTCTCCTTGCGAAACCGGTTGACGACCAAACTCTCCTCCCCAAACAATCAGTGTTTCCTCCAGCAGGCCGCGTTGTTCTAGGTCGTGCAACAAGGCTGCGATGGCCATCTGTTTCAAAAGGTCTTTCAATATTCTCAATTCATCTGGAGTCGCATCGCGCTGCAACGTGGAGCGATAAAGAATTTCGATTTGCTCTTCAGGATCGCTGGTCGCCGTCAAAATGGATTCTGCAAGCGCGCTGCCACATTCAGACGTAAACCGACTATTGAGCAATAACAACGATTGGGGAGCGACGGTTGTCGTCGGTCGTTCGCTCAAAGGAGAAATGGTATTTGAATAATCAAATGCGTCGAGCAATGGATCGCGGACACTTCGTTTCACCATTGCATAAAGACTTCGCCGCCGCTGTTGCTCGTCAGATGAAGGTTCCCAATCGAGTCCCGGACTTGATTGTCCAGCCAGAACTTCGCCACTTAGCTTGGGAAACATCTCACGACCACCAATGGTCGAATTCAACTGGCCGCTCACCGCAAGCATACTATCGCGAATCGACTCTGCTTCCAGTCGCTTCAGATTCTGACGCCAGAGCAAATCGTTTGCTGGATCCTTGTCGAGCACGAGCCGGTCTGGGTTGTCAACGTCAGGAACACGTGAGGAACGTTGAAAAGTTTCCGACTGAAGTATTAATCGATGAAGATGTTTGATCGACCATCCGCTGCGGATAAACTCAACAGCCAACCAGTCAAGCAGCTCAGGATGAGTGGGCGGTGTTCCCATGCGCCCGAAATCCGCTGTCGATTGGACGATACCTTTTCCAAAGTGATAATGCCAAACACGATTCACCAACACACGTGCGGTTAGCGGATGACTATCCAAGTCATCAAACTCAGGCTGTCGCTTATCATCGGGCTCATCATCCCATACGCCCAAGCAATAGAATCCCGTAGCGATTCGACTCTCTGCGCCAGCATCGTCGTCAACAGAATCGCGACCTGGTCGTGCGATTTGTGGAAGCCAATCATTCATTTCCTGCCATGTTGGAGGCAAGCCTGTCACGTCATAGAAGACGCAGCGAATCAGTTCTCTTGGACTTGCAGAAGGATTGGGCGTGATAAGCACTCTTGCATAAGTTTTCGCACATTGCTCGTTAAACCGCGTGGGCATCGCCCCGCGTGTTTTGAGGCAAACGCGCGGGGCGATGCCCACGCGGTTAAGCTAAGAAACTTGTGCACGGGTGCTTACCTTCTCGCGCAAGTCTCGCGAGAATGAATCGATCAATAGGTGACTTGCTTTCTAGGTCTGAAGAACCATCGGGGACTACCGGTTCGCGCAGCGGTTGAAACGCCCAATGGTTTCGGTCCTCAGTGGTTACTTCTCCTGACTTGTCGTGTTTTGGTGGCGCAATCGACCGATCATCCGGCCAGGGAGCCTCCATCTCGATCCACTGAGCAAGATCGGCGATCTGTCCCTGAGACAGTTTTCCGGCCGGAGGCATTTCCAAACTTTCATACTGGACGGCTTGCATCAGCAAACTGGTGGACGCATGCCCCGGAGTAATCGCTGGCCCACTTTCGCCTCCAACCATCATGGATTGCCTGCCGTCCAATCGCAATTCAGCTTTCTGTTTGTCAACTCCGTGACATTCGTAACAGTGCTCGATCAGCAGCGGGCGGATCTTGGATTCAAAGAAGCGAATTTGCTAGGGATTGGGGGAATCCGAAACGATCTTTTCCTGCTCCTGCGCCTGCAGACTCAGTACACAGGCCAGATAAAAATGACACAACACAAACCACAGGGTCAAGAATGGTTTGACGTGCATCGAAATCGATAACAATCCCTGCATTTGATTCGGTTCAACAACTAATGTGGTGACTTAGTGAGCCGACGGCGCTAGCCGCGGGCATCGTGTCCGTTAGAGACTTGTAAGGCCCGAGGGCCCGAGGCTTGCGCCTACGGCTCACTCAGATTGCTTAAGTCCACGCCATTCGAGTTTGACTCCGCATTTCTCGGCAGCTCCAGTTTAACATTGGCAATCGGACCTTACAACGAATTATTGGATACTGTAGTCATGACCAGTGAATCCCTCAAATCACCTGATAGGCAAACTTTTGGTTACCACACTAAAAGAGACGAAGATACCAGATATCTCATTGGCGACGGGTGCGAAAGGTTGTCTGTTGGGCGTCGCCTTAACCGATCAAGCGAGTGACAAGAGCTTCAGAGAAGCATACGGCGTATTCCAAAAAGAGCGCTGGTGTATAGCCTTTAGGCGACTCTTTTTTGGGATCGAAGAGGCGGCTAAAGCCTGAACACCAGCGCGGCCAAGCCAACCACCATGAACGGAAAACTTGGGCTTAAAATCCGTTAGAGTCAGGAAAGCTTAGACACCGTGCCCGCTGGCGACTACTTTGGGTAGCTCTTTCACGGTTGGACGTCGCTTCTTTCGTGTTTTTTCCGGCACCATGCTGCGCATCGCTTCGAGTTTTCCGAAACACAGCAAGCGATCTCCGGGCTCAAGTGTTCGCTTTAATCGCGGATTCGGGATCACCGTTGTCCCGCGATAAAGTGTCAGCACGTTGATGTCGAGTTCGGACAAGCCAGACTCATCGATCGCCTTACCAACGAACTCGCTTCCCGCTGGGATATGGATTTCGGTCACTCCATAGCCTCGGCTGACCGTCAGTCGCTGGCGCAAATCGACTTCGGGAAAGTCAACTTGAGCAGCAAGATAATCGATCAGCGCACCTGCGATATCAAGCTGCGTCGTCTGCTCGATCCCTTCCAAGCCAGGAGACGAATTGACCTCCATTACCTGCGGACCATCTTTGCCCTCAAGCATATCGACGCCAGCCACACGTAGTCCCATGATCTGTGCACTGCGGACGGCAGTATCTTGGTACGTTTGATCCAATTCGATTACTTCTGTTTTACCGCCACGATGGATGTTGCTGCGGAATTCTTGACCCTGTGCCACCCGCCGCATCGCGGCGACGACACGGTCGCCGATCACGAACGCCCGGACGTCACGCCCCTTGCTTTCGGAAACAAATTTTTGCACGAGCACGTTCTGTTTCGTGCTGTGCAACGTCTCGATGATCGCTTCAGCGACTTTAACCGAATCAGCAAGGATCACACCAACGCCCTGGGTGCCTTCAAGCAACTTGATGATAACCGGCGCACCACCGACGCGTTCAATGGCGGGCAACACATCGGCGCGATCGCGAACGAATGTTGTCTGCGGAATGCCGATCTGATGGCGACTGAGGATTTGCATGCAACGAAGCTTGTCTCGAGAATTGCTGATCCCGGTGGAGCCATTCGCCGTAAACACGTCCATCTGCTCAAACTGCCGCACAACCGCAGTTCCAAAATAGGTGATCGATGCCCCGATTCGCGGCAGTACCGCATCGTAGGGACCAATCTGCTGGCCTCGATAAAAAAGGTCCGGCGTTCCCTCTTCTAAATCAATTGCAAACTTAAGCGTATTGAGAACCTTGGCTGCATAGCCCCGGTTCGTCGCTGCCTCAAGTAATCGACGGGTGCTGTAGCATTTGGGGCTACAGGAAAGAATAGCTAGTTTCAAGGCGGTGACTCAGTTTCGTTTTTTATTGAAGGCTTGTTTTTGTTGCCAGACCGTTTTGGACGACCTGCATAATAAGAACCACCGGAGTCGACAAGGAATCGGCCACGAACCGCTTCGCGACCAATCAACATCCGAAAACCCATTGCATCGCGATTGTGCAACGTCAAATCGATCGGCCAAGTACGACCGAAAATTCGAAGTGTAGTTCGGATTACAATTCGCTCAGATACTTCTCCGTTACTGCTGCGCACTAATCTACGATCATGGACGCGTGCTTCACACCACACGACTTTGGCATCATTTCGCTGAATCGGATGCACGGCAAATCGTACCCACTCCACCGCATCTCGATCGAACATCGAAATGTCAAATGCATGCAAGCAACTCGACCTAGCGCCCGAATCAATTTTTGCTTTGATCGAACGAATCGATATTCCTGGCAATGCGACCCACTCACGCCAACCACTGATTGGTAATGGCGAAGGTTCTTCCGCATCGTCGATGTCACTTTGAAAAGCCATCACGTAGGGCAGTGCGTTCGTGGGGCGTTATTGAAACTCGAAGTGCATACAAGGATAGCGCTTGATTGACGCATTGCAACGCGGGGTCGTGCAATTGCCACACAAAACTGAGGCCGGTACCGGTTACCGTAAGCGCAATTGGTCTAGTTTCGCGAACCCAAACAGACCCTTATGGGAGTTTTCTCGACCACAAACGTTAGAAACAGCAAAGTTAGCATCGTGCGGAAAATAAGTGTCGCCTTTCGCTCCGCGAAAGGCGCAATTCTCCGCTCTTTCGCGGAGCGAAAGGCGACAATAAAAGACCGCACGATGCTTACTCTTCTTTGACCCGGAGCAGCTTTAGCGATTTGTCTGCAGTGTCGATTTCAAACTTGAAATTACCCAAAAAGCTCATTCCTAACAGCGGTTCGGCATTGACTGCGACCGCATCAAGCACGGCAGCATCGACATTTTCCGCTTCGAACTGACCGATTCGAACCTTGGCAATCGTGACGGCGCGGCCTGGTATTTCACGACCGTCGGCAAGTACCAAGCGAAGCTGCGGTGCATTGGCAGGCACCGCGATGCCAAGCTGCTTCGCGGTTGACGAAGGCAGGCTGATCATCGTGGCACCGCTATCGAGAACCATTCGGACCGATTTGTCACCAACGGAAACGTTGACGTACAACGAACCGTTCTCCGTAACGTCCAAAGGTACGGATTCGCTGAAGATCTCTTGTTCAATCTGCTTTAGGCGTTTGTCAATGGAGGTTAGCAAGGTGTCTGTTGTTAATGTCGCAGGCGTTCCAAAATTTGCATTTGACACTTTCACCGCAATCTTGATCTCTTCGCCTTTGAGTGTTTCGTCCAATTTTAATTTGACGGCGTTCAAATCACGGCGAAGCGCGAGAACGGATTCGGCATAGGTGGCTTCAGCATCGTTTACGGCTTTGCGATCCGTCGACAATTTTTCTTTAAATCGTCCTTCTTCATTTTCGATCTGGCGGATCTTGCCAACATTTGCATTGATCGCACCGACCAATTGATTGTTTGTCGTGGCATTGAGACCTGGTTGCGTAAGTTGAGTATTTAGCTCGATGTTTTGGGATGTTAGCAGGCCGGATTGTTGCTTCATCTGAGCCAACTGATTGGATGTCTGCTTCCAAGCGTCATGAATTAGTTTCAGTGCACGGCGATTACGCGACAGTGCGCTGATTCCGCGAGCGATATCGGCAGTAGCGGCGGTGGTAATCGTTTTGCCGCTGCGCCGAAGTCCCGCGTCAGCGAAAATTTTGTCCGCCTTCGACACGATTTCTTCGCTGAACTTAGCCACGGGTGTCGCGTCTTGAGCACAGGAAAATTCAGTGCATATTAAGAGCGACGACATCGCTACGATCGGAATGCAAAAAAGCAGTTCGCGGAAATGAAATGGCATCACTGGATTCGTCATTGAAATGGTTTTTACAGGCGGAATCGGCTGGACCCATTGTAACACAGGAACGGATCAGCCAAGTTTTGGTTTTGAGTTTACGAGATTTAAACAACGATGACATCTGATCCATCCGGCTGGAGGCATCTCTATCCTTCAGACGCATCGCATTACTGGAAAATCGGTTCCTACCGGTACCATTACCTCGACAAAGGGTCGGGGCCGGTCATTTTATGCGTTCATGGAAACCCCACTTGGAGTTTTTATTATCGCGAAGTTGTGCGACGATTTTCGTCCACGCATCGCGTGATTGTGATCGATCACATCGGCTGCGGGTTGAGCGACAAGCCAGCGCGAGGCGAGTTCGACTATTCATACGCGGCGCATCGAAACAACGTCATCGGCTTGATTGATCAGCTCGATCTTCGCGACATCACGTTAGTTGCCCATGACTGGGGCGGTGCGATCGGACTTGGCGCTTCGATCGAGCGAGTTGATCGCATGTCGGGAATTGTCTTGCTCAATACTGCCGCGTTTCCTCCGCCATATATTCCATGGCGAATTGGAATCCTGCGAACACCATGGTTGGGCTCAATTGCCATTCGCGGATTAAATGCGTTTGCGAAACCGGCAATTTCGATGGCGATGTCCAAGGCATCGCTCAGTCCGGACGTTGCGCAAGGGCTACTATATCCTTATCAAAACTGGCATGACCGCGTCGCGATCGATTCATTTGTACGCGATATTCCGATGTCGCGCAGTCATCCGACTTATCGTGCACTCGCTCAATTGGAAATTGATTTGACGCGATTGGCACAGTTGCCGAAGCGGTTGATTTGGGGGATGAAGGACTGGTGTTTTCGACCTGAATGCCTTGATCGCTTCGTCCAACATTGGCCTGATGCCGAGGTGGTGAAGTTGTCTGACGTTGGTCACTACGTGATCGAAGATGACTCCGCAGCGACGCTGCACGCGATTCAGGAGTTCGTCATGAGAAACAAGGCATGACATCAACTCCGAGTTTTGAGTCGATCAAGCGGTGTGTGAGAAGTCGCGCCGATGCGGTTCGCATCGCGTGTGAACTAGAAGTCCAATCACCTAAGCTCGGCAATGTGCATCCGACCGCTCGATTCGACGATTGCGACTATCTCGACTTTCTGAAAGCAGCAAGTGAGATTGCACCGGTTTTGGGCAGTACTGATGCCACGTTATCACTTGGTGATCGCGTGTTATTGGCAGTCGAGCGAACTCGCCAAGTCACATCGTCTAACGTGAATCTAGGCATTATTTTATTGGTCGCACCATTGGCGATGGCCGACGACATTTTGGCAATTAGGCAGGTGCTGGCATCGATCACTTCCGAGGATGGGCGCAAAGTGTTTGAAGCGATCCGACTGGCTTCACCCGGAGGCATGCGTCGAGAGGATGTGGCACCGGAACAAGATGTACAAACGCTGCATCCCCAGCCGCTTGACTTGATGGCCGCAATGCAGCAAGCGGCTAGCCGGGACCGGATCGCGCTACAATTTACAACTGACTTCCGTGATTTTTTTGCGAACGTAGTGCCTGTTGTGAGAGCAGAACTGTTGCATTCAGTATCCATTCAGGCTGCGATTGTTTCGGCTCAATTGATATTGATGTCTCGTGAAATTGATTCACTGATCGCTCGCAAGTGCGGTATCGAAACAGCGCAAGAAGCGAAAATTCGCGCTGCGCAGTGCGTGATTGCGAGCGAACGTTCCGATGGGCCTGAGGCGCGCGCGCGGTTCGACGCTTGGCTCCGCGCGGATGGAAATCGCCGTAACCCAGGAACGACGGCTGATTTTATTGCAGCGGCATTGTTTTGGTTGCTTCGCGAACCGAATGCTTGATACCACGCTTTAGTCTGGGCTGTGGCATTTACACAACAATCCTGATTGAATAAATCCCGCTGGCTCGCCCAGCGGATCGTTCGGTTCTGGCCCTACTACACAGAAAGCTGCGTCGACCAATCCCTTTAGGGCCAATGCCGAAACTTCCTCTGGGCGAGCCAGCGGGATTCCTAAACCAACAGCTTGTTAGTGTTTTTCAAAAGGAGACTGAATAGGCAGCGCAAGAAAAGCAACGGCTCCAACAGGAGCTGGCTAAATGCAATGACACGAAAATCCATCGCATCGTCGACAAATATTGAGAAGAGGATTTAAGCGCAGAGGACGCGGAGATCGCAGAGGAATTTTTATCTCTGCGTTCTCCGCGTTCTCTGCGTTTTAAAAAGGAAGAATCATGCCAACTTCAGCAGCCGAGAAGTGTCGTATTAATTATTATTTAGAATTGGTTCTGCCTATATCGTCTCGGAATCCTGACCGGTAGAATCAGTCGGACCTGGGTGCCTTTGTTGCTCACCTGCGATCCGTTGACGTGTTTTCTGGATAACTGCGATTGCCTGGATTTGAAATACGTTGTCCCCTGCCAGAACTAATGGATGATCCTAACTTAGACTTGGCTGACCATGTTCTAGCCCTTCGCGGTTTAGCTCGGGCGCATCGTTTGACTCAGACCACGGCTCGACTTTGGAAATACATCAAGCCGCAATTCAACGGAAGCAATCATTTAGTCGTGATGGATATTGGCTGCGGCGACGGTTTACTATTGCGGCAATTGTTTAAGAAAGCCCAGCGTTGCGGCTACGAACTGGAACTTCACGCTTGCGATTTCAGTGAGCGGGCTTTGAAATTGACGCGAATGGCTGCCGAAGCGGAGCAGATACCCATCACAACTCACGTTCTCGACATCACCTGCGATGAGTTACCGCTCGTGGCAGATGTTGTGACTTGTTCATTGTTTACACATCATTTCGCTGACAAAGATCTGATAAATATTTTCGTGAAGCTTCGTCGCTGTGCATCGCGACTGCTATTGGTCGAAGACCTAGTACGTTCTCGATTGGGCTATTGGTTGTGCTGGATTGGCTGTCATGCACTTTCTCGCAGTCATGTGATGCACGCCGACGGGCTTGTCTCCGTAAAAGCTGGGTTCAAGCAAGCCGAAGTCGAACGTCTCGTCCATGCAGCAGGACTCGACGGTGCCAAGATCGAGAAACATTGGCCGGAACGATTTCTGGTCCGTTGGTCACCGACGGATCAAACGTGCCATGGGTGAGTTGTCTAGCCTGGATGAGTATTGGGACGTGATCGTCATTGGCGCAGGACCTGCTGGTTGCGCTGCTGCCATCCGGAGTGGCAACGAAGGGATGCGGGTATTGTTGGTCGACGCGAAGGCGTTTCCACGCCGCAAGGCATGCGGAGGATGCTTGAACCAGGTTTCGGTAAACCTGTTGCAACAAATCATCGGTGCCAATCATCGACTGTGGAAATCAGCGATTCCGTTGAACATGTTTCAATTGACTCATCGGAAGCGGCAATTTCAGTTTGCAATGCCGGGAGGAGTGGCCATCGATCGGTCTGCGATGGACCAAAGCCTAGTCGAAGTTGCTCAAGCAGCGGGAGTTGTGTTTGTTTCGCAAACCACAGCCAAGTTGTTGTCGCTTGAGGGAGCATCGAGAGTCGTCAATTTTGAACGTGGACCAAATCGCAAGAAACTTCGTGCTGGAGCCGTTGTTGTCGCGTGTGGACTTGGCAGTCGCGCGACCTTCACGCCGACGAGTGTGGATACTGACATCTTCAAGCAACAGCCGCAGGCTAATTCTCGCGTGGGCATTGAAGCCGTTTTCGAGGATTTTCCAAAAGATTTTGTTGCCAACACGATTCACATGGTTGTCGCGCAAGAGGGCTACGTGGGTCTGACACAAATAGCTGGGAATAAGTTGCATGTCGCCGCTGCGGTGAACTTCGACTCTCTTCAACGACAGGGGCCGGAGCAACTCGTCCAGTCCATTCTGCGAATGGCTGGTGCGCCTGAGCTGTTCACCCACGAACAAGCGACTTGGCGTGGCACGCCCCCATTGACCGCAACACCCAAACGGTTAGCCGCTGAGCGCGTGTTCTTAGTAGGCGACGCGGCGGGTTACGTTGAACCCTTTACCGGTGAGGGGATTCGATGGGCTTTGGAAACGGGAACCGCAGTCGCGCCGTTTGCGCGGCGCGCCTGCATGGCTTGGTCCGGATCTTCGGTCGAGGAGTGGGAACACTGGTATAAGCAACGAATTGGGAAGGAACAGCGACTGTGTCGGCAGATTACAACGGGTTTGAAAAGCGACTGCATTCGATGGCTTTGTCATCAAGTGTTGTGCCTACATCCGAGGATCGCCGCTAAGGTCATCTCGCGTCTTAATTCGGAAGGTGTCGGTGCACCAGCATGATTCATTACATTTCGTTTATATTTTGTTTGTCGTCGGAATTCGAATGTACGATGTGCAAACTGTCACTTCAGCATTCAATTTGAATCGACCGTTGGTTTTCGCATGGAACGTGAATAATGATTGCTTGGTTGTATTCAAAAACGGCTCACAGGTACCGATGGGCTTTGATGATCGCGTCAATGACAACGGCGTTCACTTGCAATGACGTGCTGGCACAGGACGCGGCGTCCTTGACCTTAACGCACCAACCAGCCGACGTTCAGATTGAAGTCAGCCGCGTGTATGTGTATGTGGAAAAAACCGGACTAGGGCACCAGCATGCAGTGGAAGCCAAACTACTAGCCAGTACTCTGGTTTTGGGCGCTGAACAAAATGCTGGTAAACTTGTTTTTGACATGACATCTTTCGATGCGGACACACCTATCGCGCGAAAACGTTTGGGTCTTGCGGGAACAACCGACGAAGCAACGCGTACTACCGTGAACGAAAACATGCGTGGTTCAGCGGTTTTGGATGTCGCGAATTTTCCCACAGCCACGTTTGATGTTGCCTCCGCAAAAGCAACAGGCGAGTCCAGCAAGCGAGGGCGTCCGACGTTCCGACTTGTTGGAAACTTTACTTTGCACGGCACAACGAAACCTCTGGAGATTACCGTCGAAGTCGAGCAAGAACGCGGCTGGCTACGCGTCCACGGTGGTTTCGCCATCAACCAAACGGCGTACGGAATTAAGCCCTATTCCAAAGTGTTTGGCGCGATAGGTGTTGCGGATCAGTTGAAGATCTTGGGCGATATATTCGTTGCTCCGACCGAGCATGTAAACATCGCTGACATTCCCGCAAAACAATAAACTCACGGGAATAATACAAATGATCTCTGTTGAAGGCATCCGTAAGGATTCGATCCGTAGCCACTATCAGATTGGTACACTTCTTTATCGTCTTTTATGGGGTCCGCACATTCATCACGGGCTGTGGTACGGTGACGAGTCACCGTACGTTGCACAGTGTCAATTGACGGACGCATTAGCCAACCTTGCCCAGATATCTGATAACGACAAAATCGTCGATATTGGTTGTGGCATGGGAGGGTCAGCGATTCGTCTCGCAAAGATGCGTGGATGTGACGTAACCGGTGTGACGCTAAGTCCCCTTCAAAAACGTTGGGCCTCATTTTCATCGACGTTTAATCGCGTTGCCAAGCAGACTCGTTTCCTGGCCGAGGACGCAGAGACAGTCGAGTTCGATCCTGAAAGCTTTGATGTCGTCTGGAGTGTCGAGTGCACGGAGCACCTGTTCAACAAACCTGAATTCTTTCGACGAGCGATCCAGTGGCTGCGGCCGGGCGGACGAATCGCGATTTGTGTTTGGTTTGAAGGCGAAGATGCCTTGATGCCAGGTCATCGAGAACAATGCGAGGAAGTTTGCGAGCGATTTATTTGCCCTTCGCTTGCAACTCGCGCCGACTACGCCGGTTGGATGACCGACCATGGCATGCGGATCATTCATAATGAAGTATGGACAGACCGAGTCACCCGAACATGGGAAATTTGCAAGCAGCGTGTCGAGCGAACAGGCGTTCGCCACTTGGCAAAGTTGATCGACCGCGAACAAGTTGCCTTCATTGATGGCTTCGACGCGTTGCTCAACGCGTATCGTAGTGGCGCAATGCAGTACGGTGCCATTGTCGCTGAAAAACCATTAGTTTAGTTGATCCATTGGAAGGAACCGTAGCATGGACGTAGCGTTAGGCAATCCCGAAACGTGTTTGTCGGAATCGGGTGCAGCATCTGTTGTGCGAAGCATCATGCCTGCGAATGAGTTGCCGCCCGAACCGTCTGCGACTGTGGATCAAACGGTAGCTGTAATGCGAGTCCTTGGTATCAGTTATGGCATTGGCAATCAACTGTTATTCATTGTGACCGTTTGGTATCTATTCTGGTTTTTGAGAGATGGCGAGATCTACCAATCGCATGGCCAATGGCTGGTTTGCGATTCACTGTTAGCGATCTTCTTTGCCATCTCAGACAGCGTGATGTTGGTGCCCCGAACTCGAAAGTATCTGACTCGCTGGATTCCACAAGCGTTCTATGACAGCACGTTTTGCCTCGTGACCTGTGTGAGTTTATTAGTGCTTTTCTTTGGCTGGCGAACGAGTGAGACGGTGCTTTGGCAAGCAAACGGAACGATTGAATCAGTCATTCGCATCTGTTTCTACTTGAGTTGGGCAGGGCTATTTTATTCGCTTTGGTTGACTGGTCTTGGATACCAAAACGGCTGGACGCCGTTCTATTATTGGCTGAGAAAACAGCAAGCTCCACGTCGTGACTTCAATCCGCGCGGGGCGTACAAGGTGATTCGGCATCCCGTTTACTTGAGTTTCTTGGGGCTCGTTTGGTTTACTCCACGAATGTCGCTCGACCACGCGGTCTTGACCGCCATTTGGACAGGCTACATCTTCTATGGCAGCTATTTGAAAGATCGCCGACTCGAACATTACATCGGCCAGTCTTATCGAACGTACGCTAGTCAAGTACCTGGATACCCGCTAATCGCCCGTGGGCCACTGGGCCGAACCGCAATCGATGAGGATCGTGCTTCCTGTTAAGAAGCCAAAGCTGGCTTGGATTGTTAAAAATTCGGGGTTGACATCAATTGTGTGTGCGCAGGAATTGTTCCTTACGCCAACGGCGTTAAACAACATAGCGCAGGCTCGTCCCCAACGCGGTGAACGATAATTTAGCGGTATGGCGCAAGCCATCCGGTGACTCGGGCTTTAGCGAGACTGGACCGCGCGCCGTACGGCTAAAACCGTTTTTTTGCCGAGGGAAAGCTAAAAAAAGCCGGATGATCCCCAGGCGAAGATCATCCGGCAAGCGATTTCAATCCGTTACTGCGATGCAAATCCTTTGCCGAAATCAATCCTGGTGATTCTGTTCTGACTGCGTTGAATCCATCCAGCGCAACTCGAACACCCTGATCGATCTGTCCATCCATTGTCAGCGACTGAATGCAATCTTGTGATCGCGATTGCATTCAAAAAACAAGTCAAATAAAAACCCATCCGTGGGTACGAGCGAAGACTCCGTTAGCGGTTCGTGGTTTTTATTAGGCTGCGACGCGAACACCGACACCGTCGCGAGCCAAGATCGCCTCAATGAATTCTTCAAACAAACGAATGTCGAGAGCCGAGCGTGCTGGACATTCTGGGTGGAATTGGGTTCCGATGGCGAGCCAATCCATCATCTCGGATTCGATCGCTTCGATCACACCGTCAGGACATTTTGCAGTGACACGGAATCCAGGAGCGACTTCATCGATCGCCATATGATGTCTGCTCGTGACGCGGATTTCACCGTCACCATAAACGCGTCCAACGATTGAGTTGCTGACAACGTCAAGCGTATGCCGATGAGCGAGGTCATGGGCATCAAAGTGAGGTACTGCGTTGGGAATATCTTCCTTGATATCCAAAAACAGATTTCCGCCCTGTTGAACGTTAATCAATTGCATGCCGGTGCCAATTCCAAACACCGGCATTCGACGTTCCGCGATCTCGTCCATTAACATTCGATCCGAAGTCTCACGGGTCGGGTCGAGAAGGCGGACACTATGATGCAACATAAAGCCGTCGCGTCGCGGATCGAGGTCCGCGCCGCCAATCAGCACGACGCCAGCAAGCACGTCGAGCAACGCACATACGGACTCAGCGTCGTCGAGTGGTGGAATAACGATAGGAACCCCGCCTGCTGCTTTAATGGATTCGAAATAACCGGCTGAAACATAGCAATACGCAGGTGTCTGACGGTTCGCCGAGCGATAGTCAGCGTTGATTCCGATCAATGGTTTGCACGTCATCCAAGATTCCCTTTAGAGTTCGCGTACGAGATTTGAGGAAATTACCTCACCATGTCTCACTGACGCTGCGACACCATACTCGGTGTACTGCAGGGTCGTTGCTCACCCGAACATAGGTTCTTGGCATCGCGAACATTGTGATGCACATAAAATTTCGCCGTGCTTGCAGCATGGGCGGTAGCCCTTTTCACTTGCGAAGCACGGCTGTATTTCAACCGAACCGTCCGGGATCGCTCCGATCGCCAAATCTTTTGGCCGTTCGTGAATGCTTGGCGGAAGGTCTGAACAACACAAACCTTCCATGGATCGACACAGTATCAACACATTTCCGTCCTGCAATGGACAATCTACATCTTGTGACAAATCGCCAATGCTATCACTGCCTGTGGTGCTAGCATTGCCTTTGAGCCTGGGTTCTTTTCCCTACTACATCCCAGTTATCTCTACGAGCAGGAATCAAACGATCGTCCACCGCCCGATTTCGGCGTCGTCCAGATCGACATAGTAAAGTCTTCCATCGGGACCTTGGACGATCTGGACCACGTATGCGGAGCCGGTTGCGAACACTTCGATCTTTTCAATTTCGCCGTTAGGGCCGATCGATGCATTGCGCACGATGCCTTGACCAAGGTCATTGAAGAACAAGTCGCCTTTGAAATCAGCGGGATAAGCATTGCCGACGTAAATATCGCCAGCAATGATCGCGTTGATATTGTCTGCCCCATGATTCAGCGCAATCAGCGGTGCTTTGACCGGTTCTCCGCTCGCATAGAAAGCTTGCGCTTCTGGTGTGGCGTTATAAGAAATCGTTTGCTGGTTTCCTGCGCTTCCACCTTCATAGAACGGCCAACCGAAATTAGCACCGACCGCTCCTGCGTTGATCTCTTCCCAGTTCGTCCAACCAACGTCGCCTACATAAACTTTACCGTTTCGTGGATCGATGCTGAACCGGAACGGATTGCGGAAGCCAAATTGATAAACTTTAGATTGATTGGAGTTCGCATTTCCATTGTAGAATGGATTGTCCGCCAAGCCCGCTCCTGTGATTGGATTGATGCGCAGGAATTTGCCTGACAGATTGTTAATGTCTTGGACTCGAAACGCGCGCGAGTCGACGCGATTAAAGCTTGTTCCGTCGCCGATTGAAACATATAGCGCACCATCGGGGCCGAAATTCAGTGAATCGACGCCATGGGACGTGCTGTCGGATGCGATAAAATCTTGTAGGTCGGAACCATCAGGTAAAATACCGGCAGGGGGAACCGTGTTATCGATCGTGCTGTTCACTTGCCCATTGAAATTCGCCCAGGTGCTATTGGCCCCCAGGATCACAACTTCGCTACCCGCAACGACACTTGTGTAGTTCGTTGCCGCATTCAAGGTGACGCGAACGAGTCGCCCCGCGCGATTTCCAGAGCCATCGGGACCAGCGACTTGGTTGTTAAGAAAACCATTCACTTCGGGCGGATCATAAGTAAACAGTAGATACAAATAGGGGCTCTGTCCAAGATTAGGATGAACGGCGATGTCGCTTAATCCGCGGTCTCCCGATGTGTTCACCATCGCAGAGATATCGATCACAGGCGTCGCTTGCTGCACCCCATTACGGACAACACGCACGATGCCATCTTTTTGAGCGATATACAAATTCTTGCCGTCTGGTGACCAATCGATGGCAATCGGTTGGAAGAGTCCGCTGACGATTGTTTCCGAAACCAATCCTGCGGCACCACCGCCGATGGAACTCGCCCTAGGCGGATCGAGGCTAAGTGACCAATTGCGAACTTGATGACTCGTGGCAACGGTACCGGCACCCGCAGCGAATCCTACAAATGCTTTGTCTCCGACGAGTGCTGCGAGATCCACGGTGGTCGTGACAACAGGCGATACAGGCTTGGTGGATGTTGCTGATACATATACCCGGAGCTTATTCGAGGAACCATTGTAATCGACCCAAGCATAGGCCGTTGCCCCTGGAGTAAAGTCGATCAGCGGAGAACGACCGGTTTCGATCGGTGTTAGATTGCCACCTGATAGCACCTTGACAATATTTTCGTTGGGTACGCCGCTGAGCATGCGAGTTTCAAATTGAATGGCAAGACTGTTCCGCATTCCTTCATATCCCAGTTGTCCGGACTGCGCGACATCAGCAGTCGGACGCATGCTAGATCCTGGTATAGCCGTGAATGCTGTTGCGCCTGGGGACTTCCAACGCAATTGCATGACCGCGTAGCTACGAATATCCATGTATTCAACGACAACTGAGTACCTCTGTCCGGCGGTCAGATTGATCGCGGTGCTGGTGTTGACTGTCACTGCATGGCCGTTCCAATCGTCAATTAGTTTTTGCCCATTGACCCAAACTCGGACACCGTCGTCTGAGTTTGTTTGAATTTGATAAGCCCCGGTCGTCGATGCTTCGATGGTTCCTGTCCATCTTGCCGAAAAGCCGTCAATAGGCACTTGTGAACTGGGAGAGCCTTTTCCCCAGTCGAAATTTACAGCCTCAACACGTTCCAGAACCGGTGCGCCGGATAACGTGATATTCTTGAAATATTGTCCTTTGAGACCACCTGTCGGTGAACTAGGAACCGTTGTTCCGCCTGGGCTTGCGCTGTTGTTTTGAACCACAAACAGCAAGCCAGCGTTAGTGGCCAGGGACGCTGCTTGACTCAGATCAACTTGGAAGCTTGATTGAAAAGAAGAGTCGCCATTGATGGGAACAGGTGAATTGAAATAGGCCGACCCGGTCGCATTCGGACTGCTTGAATTGATGGCCAGCTTGTCACCAACAATCGCAGCGGTTCCGTTTAGTTGGAGCCCGGTTGAATTTGGAAACGACACATAGGTCGGCAGGGTGACGTCGTCATCGGTGATCGTTATCGAGGCAGTGCGAGGGGCGAGCAATAACGCTCCGCCGGTCACATTGTCGATGGCAAAGTCGAACAGTTCGTTGGCTTCAGGGGTCGTATCGTTCAGTAATGGAATCGAAACAGATTTGGTCGTCTCACCGGGTGCAAACGTAACTTTGCCGGTCGTCGGACGGAAGTCGGAATTTGCAACGGCCGATGCCGCGAACGTGTTGTAGTCAACGCTGACGAAGCCATCGCTGCCTTGAGAACGCACGATCTTGATAACTGCAGAAGTATCGCCTTCTTTGACATTGATAACGCTCGATTGAATGGCAACGACGCCGGGAGTCGACGAGCGAGCTTGCAGTTGAAAGTAACCATCCGCGTTCAGATATTCCCCTTCACGATACCCAGGCACAATTCCGTCGCCTGCTTTCCATGTGCCGGTCGAATAGACGGTCGGTGCTTCGATTTCAAAAACTAATCCGTCAAGGACAACTTTGTCGACTCTTAGATTTCGATCGACAGCATTCTGCAGTCCGTCATTGGTGAACGCGATCTTGATTTGATCGGCGGTGACAGGTCCAGCGGCGCGGTAGTTATAAGTCTGATAGATTTGCGCGTCAGCATTACCTCCGACTCCATTCCAAGTTTGAACGACCTGGTCGTTAATGCGAAGCTCCATCTTTTCGGAAGCTGTTGCGCCAGCGGCCAAGATCGAGATGAGCGAACCTGTACCAGCTTGAATCGTTGAATATTGAAAATAGCCTTCGACGTGGAGCGTTTCACTTTTGCGATATCCTGGCACGATTCCATCGTTCGGTTTATACGTACCCGTTGAAAAAACCGTTGGTGCTTCAGTCTCATAGTTGACACCGTCGATTGAAATACGGTCTACCGTTAGATTGCGGTCAGGTGTCCCAAACACGAATGCATCATTGGTAAATGCGACTTGAATATCGTCAGGCAAGACCGTGTTGGCGGCGCGGTATTCGAATGATTGAAATTGCCTTGCGAATGGATTGCCACCCACATTGTTCCAAGTCTTGACAACCTCCCCTCGAATTCGCAGTTGCATGGTTTCGGTACCGATATCGCCTGCGGCTAGAATTTTGATCAGCGAGCCCGAGCCTGTTCCTTGTGTCGCGCCTTGAGACGAGAATTGCATGTACCCATTTCGATGTAGGTACTCGCTCTCACGGAATCCTGGGACAACGCCATCTGCTGCTTTCCAAGTGCCGGTTGAAAATACTTTCGGCGATTCCGCTTCGAACTCGACGCCGTTGATGCTGATTTGGTCGACACGGAGGTTTCGATCTGGTTGACTTGGTAGGAATCGGTCATTGGTAAATGCCACCTGAATGCGATCAGCAGATATGGCTTCTGATGTGTTATAAGTAAATGTCTGGAAGATCCTTGTCGATGCGTTGCCACCGACGTTGTTCCAGGTTTGAACGGCGACACCATCGATTTGCAATTCCATCGTCTCTTCGCCGGTGCTGCCTGCGGCGCGGATCGTAATCGGCAGGTAGCCGTTGTATTGATTCAATGTGCTGGGTGACATCGCAAGGACGGAGTCAATGACTCCGCTTGATTGCTCCAGTTGCCAGTCCCCGCCAAAGCTAGGGTGTCCAGTTCTGTTGTTGGACGCGGCGATATCGCGACTGGACAGTTTGGCCATCGTTTCAATAAACTTGGCCCCTTGAGCACCTTTTCCTACATCGCAGCCAAAAAACAGAATGTCAGCGTTTGGGGTCAATGACTTTGCCCAGCCTTTGAGCTCAGCCGAATGACTTTGAATAGTAGCGAAGTCGAAATCCCTTCCGCTCAACCGAACGGCTCCCGATCTTCCGTGAGAGATGATTTGCACGGACTTGACATTGGTCATCTGCGCTAAGATGCGGCTGATGTATGAAAGGCCATCGGTGTTTCCAGGGATCAAATGGACTTCGGCATCAGGAGTGATTCCGGCCAAGAGAATTTCCGACCCGGCAACGTCAGCGTCAATAAAGACAACCGCTCCCGATGCCTGAGCGTTGAGATCTGCGGACGGATTTGACTCAACACTGGGGGAAGCGACATCCGCCGCTAGGAGCAAGCGATTTTCTAGCGGATCGCAGGTCCAAGTTTGGTGATTGATCGACGTGGCAAGGCGGCGGCGTCTGACAAGTCGCCCGAGCGAAAAAGTTAAAATTTGTCGACCGATGCGGCGAGAAGGTGAAAACATAGTCTTCGGCGAATGCATGAGATAACAGCAGATTCATACGGGCTGGTTCACTTTAACTAGGTTGATAGCGAATTCACGGGGAAATTATGGTTTTACCCGTGGTTATGCGATGTTTTTCGATGTTTGCCCTACGCAAGGCTTCGTTGAGGAAAAACACAATGCCGTGAAGGGTTTTTCTTCAGCAAATTAAACGAATTTAGCGCTACGGTGCGAGCGGGCCGTTGTTTTAGTGGGTTTCCATCGTTTTAGTGAGCCGACGGCGCTAGCCACGAGCCGTCAACGATAAGCGTCCTGCCGTAGGGCCCGACGCTAGCGCGTACGGCTCACTAAATCAACAGGCCGCTAGCCGTTCGGTCTCACGGAAGCCTGAAAAACCGCATGGCTTGCGCCATTCCGCTAATTTTCCTTCACGGCGTTTGGGAGCACGGCTGAAAAAAATTGAACGGAGCGAGTTAGCCACGAGCATTGTTGCAATGCTAGAAAACTGGTGCCCGCAAGCATTTACAAAAGGAGCGGGTTTCCCGTACACTCTTGGACTTCGTCGTCCAGGCCGCTCCCTCTGTGTTTTTCCGTTATGTTTGAATCTCTCTCCGATGGGCTGCAATCAGCCTTCAAAAGCTTGCGCGGAAAAGGCAAGTTGACAGAGAGCAACATGCGCGACGGGTTGCAGACGGTTGAGCGTTCGATGTTAGAGGCGGACGTCAGTTACCCCGTGGTCCAATCGTTTATGGAGCATGTGACGGAGCGGGCATTAGGTCGCAAGGTGCTGCTTAGCCTGCGTCCGGAGCAAGAGCTAATTCAGATCGTCAATGACGAGCTGATTGCATTACTTGGGCCGGTTGATTCGGCGTTGCATCTGAAAAAAGACGGCTGCACGATCATCATGCTTTGCGGGCTGCAAGGCAGCGGGAAAACAACGACTTGCGGCAAGCTTGCACAGTTGTTGATAGAACAAAAAATCAAGCCGATGTTGGTTGCCGCTGACTTGCAGCGGCCTGCCGCAATTGAGCAGTTGAAAGTTTTAGGTTCGTCACTTGGAATCAGTGTTTACGCTGATTTAGTGCAAAAAGACCCTGTCGAAGTCTGCCAAGCGGGTGTTCGCAAAGCCCAGGCCGAAGGGGCTCGCGTTGTCATTTTGGACACCGCGGGACGTTTGGCAATCGACGAAACGCTGATGGCGGAATTGCAGCGAATTGACCGCCGCGTCTCGCCCGACCAAGTCTACCTCGTCGTTGATGGCATGACCGGACAAGATGCCGTCAATAGCGCCGGTGCGTTCAACAAGGCGCTTGAGCTGGACGGCGTCATCATGACGAAGCTGGACGGAGACACGCGCGGCGGTGCGCTGCTGTCGGTTAAGCATGTAACCGGCGTTCCGATCAAATTTATCGGCACCGGCGAGCATCTTGATGCGCTGGAACCGTTCCGCCCCGAGGGGATGGCAAGCCGCATTTTGCAGATGGGCGACATCGTTCAAGCAGCCCGCGAAGCCCACCGAATTGTCGACGACCGTGAGCGAGAAGAGCTTGAGCGAAAGATGGCGTCCGGCGAGATGACGCTGGACGACTTCAAGAACATGCTTGAAAAAGTTGCGAAACCCGGTCTAATGGGAAAAATGATGGGCTTGCTTCCCGGTATGAGCGGGATGAAGGAAGCATTGGAAAGCGATGAGGCCGCAGGCGGTATTCGCCAAACCATCGGTGCAATTAACAGTATGACGGCGCAGGAACGCCGAAATCCAAAGATCATTGACCATACTCGACGGGCTCGCATTGCCAAGGGAGCTGGGGTTCAGACGCCTTTGATCTCGCAATTGGTCAAACAATTCGAGATGATGAAGCCGCTGATGCAGGGAATGGCGGGCACCGGCGTCGGTGATCGGATGAAAATGATGCAGCAGCTTCAAGCGAGCGGTGCGATGAACGATCCATCCATGCGTGGTTTGAACGTCAAAAAGTCGACGGGAAAGCGATTGAGTAACGAAGAACGCGAAAAAATCAAAAAACAACGCGACAAAGAGCTTCGAAAAGCGAAACGAAAAAATCGGTAAGCGATGCTGGGCATCCTGACCAATACGAATTCTGTACCTTGAAACCTGGAACCTGAAAAAAGATGGCAGTTCGACTTCGAATGAAGATGATGGGACGTGCTCACCGGCCGTTCTTCCGTGTATGTGCAGTGGACCAACGCAAGCCCCGTGATGGACGCGTCATCGAGGAACTCGGCTATTATGACCCCATGGTCTCAGAAACCGATGCACGTGCGGTACTGAAGGCAGAACGCCTCGATTATTGGATCAGCGTCGGAGCCCAGCCAAGCGATCGGGTGCGTACATTGATGAAGAAATACGGCACCAACGGCACGCATCTGGATGCACAAAAAGCGGCAAAAGAGCGGCTTGCAGCGAAAAAACACTACACGCCAGCTCCATTCGTGGCGGCTAAGCCTGCGACGAAGGAAGCTGCCCCTGTAGCCGAAACGCCTGCTGCCGAAGCTAACGCGTCCTAAATCAACTTGAAAATCGCGAATCAAAGCGAGTGATGCTGTCATGAGATTCGACATCGTCACGCTTTTCCCAGCGATTTTCGATGGATATTTGACGCAAAGTTTGCTCGATAAAGCGATTCTTCGCGGCTTAGTGGAAATCCACCGTCACGACCTTCGGTATTGGGCGAAAGATAATCCGCATAAACAAGTTGACGATCGTCCCTTCGGCGGCGGCCCTGGGATGTTGATTCAGGTTCAACCCACGGTCGACTGTGTCGAAGCAGTCGAAGCCATGGACGAAAAACCAGCGAGACGGATTTTATTGACGCCGCAAGGCAAAAGATTGGACCAAAGACTGGCGGAGGAGTTGGCGACTTCACCTCGATTGCTTATTCTTTGTGGCCGGTATGAAGGTTTTGATCACCGCGTGATCGATATCCTTGAGCCGGAAGAACTCAGTATCGGTGATTTTGTCTTGAACGGAGGCGAAGTTGCTGCGATGGTAGTGATCGATAGCGTCGTCAGACTTCTACCCGGAGTCCTCGGCGACGAGCAAAGCAGCCTGGATGATTCGTTCAGCCGCGGAAACCGGTTGCTCGAATTTCCGCAATACACACGACCGAGAACCTTTCGTGGATGGGACGTTCCCGAAGTCCTGCTAAACGGCGATCATAAAAAGATTGCCCAGTGGCGGGAGGAACAAATCCGCACACGAACACAAGCTCGTCGCAACGACCTGTTTGACTCGTGATAAACCGAAACATTTTAAATTCAATTTTAATAGCCACCCGCCGCCATTAACGAAGCAGAAGTAGTATGAGCCACTTGATTATGGAATTGGTCGAGAAGACCAGTCTCAAGGAAGAAACTCCACAATTTGAAATCGGCGATACCGTCGACGTTCACAATAAAATTTTGGAAGGCAACAAGGAACGGATTCAGGTTTTCAGTGGTACCGTAATCGCCAAAAGTGGTAGCGGCAGCCGTGAAATGTTTACGGTTCGCCGAATCGTTTCCGGTGAAGGCGTGGAGCGAAAGTTTCCTCTCCATAGCCCGCGAATTGCCAAAGTAGAAGTCAAGCGCAGCAGCGTCGTTCGTCGCGCCAAGCTGTACTTCCTTCGCGATCGCATCGGTAAGTCAGTGCGTCTCAAAGAACGTCGAACCGAGTCCAAGTAAGCATTGAATGTAACATAGGATAGGCTTCCTGCTAGGCAAGCTGGATGGCGTGGACTTAGTGAGCCGACGGCGCTAGCTGCGGGCATTGCGTCCGTTAGAGCGTTGTAAGACCCGAGGCTAGCGCCTACGGCTCACTCAGATTGCTAAGGTCCACGCCATTTCAGGCAAGCTGGCAGGTCTTAGAAAAGATGTGGGGTATAAAATGGCTGCTAGGCTGTCATAAGAAAACTGACATATCCTACGCCCTGGTAGTTGCCATGGCTGCGAAATCGCTTGTCCATCGTTGGGTTGCCGCCTATCAAGACTGGCGATATGGTTCGATCGATCTGAGTGCAATGCTTGGTGTTCGTGGTGAGCAAGCAGCCGCGAGGTTTTTGCGTCGCAAAGGGCTGACGATTATCGCGCATGGTGAATCAGACCGTGCAGGTGAGCTTGACCTAATCGCGACCAACCGCCATCGCAGCTCAATCATCTTCGTCGAGGTGAAAACGTTGGCGTCGACGAAACCAGGCCATCCAGCGGATCGAGTCGACGAAAACAAGCAAGCCAGAATCACCCGTGCTGGCTTGCGTTACCTGCACCGCAATAAACTGCTTGGGTGCACTTGCCGATTTGACGTTGTTGCGGTCTGGTGGCCCCAAGACAGCGATGAACCTACTCGTATCGAGCACTATCAAGGTGCATTCGAAGCGACAGGCGTCGAAGGTTTTTACTCATGATAATGTCCTTAGTAACTGTCCAAAAAAATCCGCTTTTAGCGGAACGGCGCGAGCCGTCCGGTATCGAGGAACCGGAGAGCTTGCGCTCTACCGCTACGTTGATACAGGAACCGGAGAGCTTGCGCTCTACCGCTACGTTGATCGGGCGACTGTTGCTGGGGAGTTATTTTATCGTTTTTTTCGGGAACGCATGCTTGGGCGAGGTGACCATTGCTATCGGTCACGACCGCGACGGATCGGAGTTTTCGTTCGATGGTGTCTCCACAGCGGCAGTCGACGACGCAGCCAGCACTGCACGAGTCTCAATCATCGCAGGAGACGCTGATGTAAATGCAGGCGATATAAACGTCCTCAACAATGGGAAACTCCCAAGCAGTTCGGACGAACCTGCTGAAAATTTCTTTTTTGGCCAAGGAATTGACGGTGGGCGTATTGTTGTTGATTTCGAGCGTGTCGTATCACTGAAAGACATAAGCACTTTCTCTTGGCATCGCGGTTCGCGAGGCCCTCAGGTCTACACTCTCTTCGCCGCAAAAGCCAAGCCAGATACTTTTAACGCCGCGCCGGGCAAGGGCATTGATCCAACTTCCTGCGGCTGGGCACTTATTGCATCGGTTGATACGCGGCCGGAGACCAAAGATCTCAACGACAAAGATC